>JAZMZK010000021.1:0-42305 GCA_045585955.1 Victivallaceae bacterium | reverse complement strand
CTTGCCGCAACCCTGCACCTCGGTCGAGTACAAAAGTACACTCCCTCGGGCAGGGCATTGCAAAACTCGACATTGCCGCACGCTGTATCCACCGGAGGCTCGCTATGTTTTTGTCGATTTTGACAAATCATAACTTGTGTGGTATATTTATAATCATAAATGATATAATTTAACTTTTCAGTTTCACAAAATTTGAGATATTACTGAAATATAAACTTTTACATACAGGAGAAATGAAAAATGAAAATTCTGGTAGTCGGTTCCGGTGGTCGTGAACATGTGTTGTGTTGGACTCTTGCCAAAAGCAAAAATGTGGAGAAAGTCTATTGTGCCCCCGGCAACGCCGGTATCGCACAGGAGTTTGAGTGCGTAAATATCAAGGTCAGCGAGCTGGAAAAGATGGCGGACTGGGCAGTGGAAAATAAAATCGACTTTACCGTTGTGGGCCCCGAAGCCCCGCTTTGCGACGGCATTGTGGATGTTTTCAAGAGCCGTGGTCTGGCGATTTTCGGGCCTTCCAAAGCCGCCGCCCAGCTGGAAGGCAGCAAGACTTTTGCCAAAAAGTTTATGGAAAAATACAATATCCCCACCGCCCGTGCTGCTGAATTTGATACTCCCGCCCCGGCTAAAGATTATGTGAATAAAGAATTTGCCAACGGCGAAAAGGGCATCGTAGTCAAGGCCGACGGTCTGGCTGCCGGTAAAGGCGTGCTGGTTGCCGACAATGCCAAAGATGCCTGCGACTTTATCGACCTTTGCTTTGAAGGCGGTTTCGGCGGAGCGGGCAACCGGGTGCTGATCGAAGAGTGTCTGTTCGGCGAAGAAACCAGCGTGCTGGCTCTGGTGGATGGCAACACCATCCGGGCGCTTGCCTCCAGTCAGGATCACAAGCGGGCATACGATCAGGATAAAGGCCCCAACACCGGCGGTATGGGTGCATACAGCCCCGCTCCGGTAGTGACCGAAGCCGTGCTTGCCGAAGTAGAGAAGAATGTGCTGGACAATGTGCTGGTGGGCTTGAAAGCCGAAAAGCTGGATTTCCACGGCTTGCTCTTTGTGGGTGCTATGGTGACCGATAAGGGGGTAAAGGTTCTGGAATTCAATGTGCGTTTCGGCGACCCCGAAGTGCAGGCGGTCTTGAGCCGTTTTGAGGGCGATCTGCTGGATGTTATGCAGAAAGTTGCAGCGGGCAAACTTGCCGAAGCTGACCTGATCTGGAGCGATGAACCCGCAGTTTGCGTGGTTATGGCATCCGGCGGCTACCCCGGCGATTACGAAAAGGGTTTTGCCATCAGTGGTTTGGCGGAAGCCGCCGCCACCGGAGCTAAAGTTTTCCATGCCGGAACCAGCCTGAACGACAAGGGCGAGATCGTCAACACCGGCGGCCGCGTGCTGGGCGTTACCGCCCGGGGCAAGGATGTGCGCAGTGCTATTGAAAACGCTTACAAGGCAGTGGATTGCATCAAGTGGAACAAGGCATTCTGCCGCCGGGACATCGGCTATCATGCCCTTGAACACGAGGCAGCCGGTAAATAATGCTGGGAGAACGACCCTATATGCAGTTTCGTGATGATTACGGTAAATTTGCCCGGGAGGCAATGCAGGCCGTCTGGGCGATTATCGGTATAAATGTGGCGGTTTTTCTGCTTAATATAGGCGAAAACGGTGCACTTTATCTGTGGGCAAACGAATATAAGTTCCGCTGGTATCAGCTGGTTACATATATGTTTTTCCACGATGGGTTCGGCCATATATTTTTCAATATGTACGGGCTTTATATTTTTGGCAGCATGGTGGCACCCATTCTGGGCAGGAACCGCTTTCTGATACTCTACTTTTTAAGCGGTATCGGCGGGGCACTGCTGCATCTGGCAGCCAACTGGGGTGATAGATACCCCACAGTGGGAGCCAGCGGGGCACTGTTCGGCGTAATGATGGCAGTGGCAATGCTCCGGCCCAATACGGAGATATTTTTGCTCTTTATACCGGTACCCATCAAGGTCAAAACGCTGGTGGTGGTCTATGCTTTGCTGGAAATATTGAGCAGCGGCAAGCTGGACAACATAGCCCATCTGGCACATCTGGGCGGCTTTGTGGGAGCGTATTTATACTTGATTATTTTCTGCAAAAAAGATGTGGTCTGGAGCTTGAAAGACCTTTTCAAGGGGTTGGGCAGCAATGGTACAAGCAGAACTTTTGACCGCAACGGCCCCTCCGGCGGCAATTCCGGCGGCGGTGCGGCAGCTGAACCCGGCGGTTCGCCCCAGCCCCACATAACCCATGTAAGTCAGCAGGAAGTTGACCGTTTGCTGGATAAAATTTCCGAACACGGCATCAACAGTTTGACCGATTACGAGCGTGCCGAACTGCAATTTTTCCGGGAACAGATGCAGTCCCGGGGGCGGTAAGCAATGAGAACCGATCTCTTTGACTACCAGCTGCCGGAAGAGCTTATTGCCCAGCGGCCCGCCGAAAAGCGTGACCGCTCACGGATGCTGGTTTTGAACCGCACTACCGGCGAGTGCGTCATCCGGGAATTTGCCGATATCGTGGAGTATATTTCGCCCGGGGACTTGCTGGTCAGCAACAACACCAAAGTCATGCGGGCAAGATTGTACGGCAGAAAGAACGCTCTGGCAGAAGGTGCACACTTTGAAGCTCTCTTGCTCAATCCCCACCCGGCTGGCGAAAAAGTTCCCGGCACCCGCTATCAGGCAATGCTCAAACCGGGCAAACGGGCGTTGCCGGGTACTTATGTAAAATTGCTGGATCACGCCGGAAATCTCTTGAGCGATGCCCCCGGCTTTACAGTGGCGGAGCGATTGGAAGATGGTACTTTTGTAATCGACTTTGATACAGCAGATCAGGATTCTCTGCAAGCCAAATTCGGGCATATACCCTTGCCGCCCTACATCAAACGGGGCGACGAAGGCAGCGATTTTGAGCGTTATCAAACCATTTTTGCCAAGGTATCCGGAGCAGTGGCGGCACCCACCGCCGGGCTGCACTTTACACCGGATGTGATAGCTGCACTGGATAAAAAAGGGGTGAACCGCTCGGAAGTTACGCTCCATGTGGGGGCTGGAACTTTCAAGCCGGTCAGCGAAGCGGTGATAACCGACCATAAGATGCACACCGAACACTATATATTAAGTAAGGAAACGGCGGATTTGGTCAACGCCACCCACTCTGCCGGTAAAAAGGTGGTGGCTGTGGGTACGACTACGGTGCGGACTCTGGAAAGTTGTGCCGATTTAAATGGCATAGTTCACGCTCAAAGCGGGGCGACGGATATATTTTTGTATCCGCCCTACCAACCCCGTTCAGTAGATATGCTTTTGACCAATTTTCATTTGCCCAAAAGCACACTTTTGATGCTGGTAAGCTGTTTTGCCGACCGGGAAAAGGTGCTGAAAGCCTACGCAACGGCAATCGAAAATAAAATGCGTTTTTACAGTTACGGCGACTGTATGTTGTTTATTTGAGGTGAAAAATGTTTACACTTGAAAATGAAAATACGCTCTATGCAGTGATCGGCGACCCGGTTGCCCACAGTGTATCGCCCGCTATGCAGAATGCGGCATTTATGGCGGCGGGATTGAGCGAGCGTTACGGTAAATACCATATCAAGCCCGAAGAACTGCCGGAATTTGTGGCGTTTGCCCGGAAAAATCTCAAGGGCTTCAACGCCACCGTGCCCCACAAAGGGGCGTTGATCGCTTTGCTGGACGAGATCACTCCGGCGGCACTGGCGGCAAACAGCGTCAATACCGTGATAAACCGCAATGGCAAACTCTACGGCGACAGTACCGATGGCTACGGCTTGGAAACGGCACTTTTTGAGGCGTTCAAGCTCAAGATAGCCAATTCAAAGATCGTGATGCTCGGTGCGGGCGGTGCGGCACAAGCTACGGCATTTGAGTTTGTGGAAAGGTTTGCTGCCAAATTGACCATAGTCAACCGCACCAGAAGCAAAGCCGAAGCACTGGCGGAACACCTTGCCGGGAAAAATACAGTTTTAGCGGCACTGGGCAACGAAGAAAAGGGTTTGATCGAAGCGGCAGTGGCTGAAGCCGATGTGGTGATCCAAGCCACCAGTGCCGGGCTGCGGGCAGATGATGCACCTCCGGTAGAGTTGGATTTGCTGAAGGGAGCTAAAGCGATTTTTGATATGATCTATCACCCGACCAAAGTGCAGGATTTTGCCCGGAAGAACAATATACCTTGTGCTGACGGCAGAGGTATGCTGCTGCATCAGGGGGCAAGAAGTTTCAGTTTGTGGACAAATCAACCGGCGGCAGTAACTGCCATGCGTGAAGCACTGAATCAGGCATTGGATAAAAAGTGACGGAACACTTTTAAGCTCAAAATCAGCAAAGTGACGGATATTTGACGGCGAAATGACGGCAAAGTGACGGAAGAAAAAATCTAAAACTTTTAAGGTAATACAGGAGAACTGACTATGGCTTGCAATGGAGATTGCTCAAACTGCAACAGCAAAGAAAAAGCGGCAGAAGATTGCCGTTTGAAAAGCGTTATGCAGAACATCAAACACAAGATCGTGGTGATGTCCGGCAAGGGCGGCGTGGGTAAAAGCACCGTGGCGGTGAATCTGGCTGTGTCGCTGGCAATGGCGGGCAACAGCGTGGGTCTGCTGGATGTGGATATCCACGGCCCCAGCGTGCCGCAAATGCTCAAACTGGGCAACTGCGGCGTGATGATGGATGGCGATATGATATTGCCCCAGGAGATAGGTTCGCTGAAAGTGGTGTCGCTGGGCTTCATGTTCGACGACCCCGACGGCGCCATAATCTGGCGGGGCCCCATGAAGATCGGGGTTATCAAGCAGTTTCTGACCGATGTGGCGTGGGGCGAACTGGATTATCTGATCATCGACTCGCCTCCGGGCACCGGCGATGAGCCGCTGACCATCTGTCAGCTTTTGGATGGCGACAAACAGGCGGTGATCGTGACCACTCCCCAGCAGGTGGCAGCCAACGATGTGGCAAAGAGCTTGAATTTCTGCAATCAGCTGGAATTCCCGGTGCTGGGGCTGGTGGAAAACATGAGCGGATTCGTCTGCCCGGATTGCGGCAAAACGGTCAACATTTTTGCAGAAGGTGCCGGGGAAAAACTGGCGGAAAAGTACGGCGTAAAACTCCTTGCCAAGATCCCCATCGACCCGGTGATCTGTCAGGGCGGCGACGAAGGCACCCCCTTCAGCCAGCGTTTTGCCAAGAGCGTACCGGGCAAGATTTTTGAGGAAATGATCAATAAATATTTCTGATAAAAACCGTTGATACGGAGCGTAAGCCGATGAGAAAATTGGAAAACAAGCGTATTTTGATTACCGGCGGGGCTGGATTTATCGGCTCCAATCTGGTGGAAAAATTTTTGGCACAGGGCAACGAAGTGGTGGTGCTGGATAATTTTTCCACCGGCAAGCGGGAAAATCTTGCCGCCTTTGCCGGAAACAAGGCTTTTACGCTTATTGAGGGCGACATCCGCTCCATGGCAGATTGCCGGAAAGCCCTTGAGGGTGTGGAATATGTGCTGCACGAGGCGGCGTTGGGCAGCGTGCCCCGGAGCATTAAAGACCCCATGACCAGTACCAAAGTGAATATCGTGGGATTTGTGAATATGCTTTTTGCGGCAAGCGAGGCAAAGGTCAAGCGGTTCGTCTACGCCGCCAGCAGCTCAACCTACGGCGACAGCAAAACTCTGCCCAAAAAGGAAGAGGTTATCGGCAAACCTCTTTCGCCTTACGCCATAACTAAATATGTGAACGAACTTTACGCCGAAAACTTCCATAATTTGTACGGCATAGATACCGTGGGTTTGCGTTACTTTAATGTCTTCGGCAGAAGACAGGACCCCCACGGAGCTTATGCGGCTGTTATTCCCAAATTTGTGATAAATCTGCTGCGGCACGAACCGGTGATAATCAATGGCGACGGCAGTTACAGCCGGGATTTTACCTACATAGATAACGTGCTGCAAGCCAACGAATTGGCACTTTTGACCGAAACACCGGAAGCTGTGAATACAGTCTATAATACCGCATGCGGCAGCCGGACAACGCTGAACGAACTTTTTGAGTATCTGAAAAACGAATTGAGCAAGTTTGATCCGGTCGTTGCCAACGCCCAAGCCATCCACGGCGCCGAACGCTCCGGCGACATACCCCACAGTCTGGCAGATATAAGCAAAGCTAAAACTCTGCTGGGCTATCAACCTACCCACACGGTGCAGCAAGGCTTGCATGAATGTTGCCAATGGTACGCAGAAAATCTGCAATATTGATTATTTTGCAAAAAAAACTCTATAAAAAGTTGTTTTTTATAAAAAGTGCTGTATAGTATAAAATAGTTCTCTTTAACGAGGCGTGGTAGCCAAACGGTTAGGCAGCGGTCTGCAAAATCGCCTAAATCGGTCCGACTCCGATCCACGCCTCCATTTTTTTTGCCCGAATCATAAAAAAGCGGCGGTTGCAAAACCTCATAAAAGGTTGCAAATCCCCTGTTTTTTTGTACAAATTTTTGTTTGCTATCGAAAAAATCAGCAATCTTGAATTTATACAACAACAATAAAAATTATTGCAGGTAAAACGTTGTATCTCTTTTATATAAAATAAATTGGAATTGCTTTTATTACTTGTAATAAAAGCAATTCCGGTGAAAGTTTTTGGAAAATGGGGTGTGGGGAAAAGAACCTTTTTTCAAAAAGGTTTTTTCCCCACAAAACAGTTCAGTATTTGAAGGGGTAGGGGTTGTTCTTGTCGTAAATAAAGATGGGATCCACAAACTTGCGGTTGTGTTCGCCGCCCAGCCAGAAGTTTTTGATCTTGCCTTCCAGTTTGCACAGGGCAATGAATGAATAGGCGTTGGTGCGCATCTGGGTACAGGTGCGGGGATCATCTTCGGCGGTGTAGGGCATGCCTTCAAAGGCACCTTTCAGCAGGGGATCGCTGCTTTCGAGTATCTGCATATCCAAAAGTTTGTTATAGGTGCGTTCGGCGGCGTTGAGCAATACCGGGTCGTTGTAGTATCTCCCCAGCTCATCAAAGTACATCAGGGCTATGGGCACAGCGCTGGTCACATATTTTACGCCGTTGAAGAAGTTGCCGTCTTCCTGCTGATGATTGACCAGCCAGTAGGCGAATTTGCGGGCTTGATCGCGGTATTTTTCATCTTCAAAAATATCCGACGCCGCCATAAGCATCTGATTGCCGAAGTCGTCGTTGAATGCGTGCATATCCAACTCCACAACATCGCTGCGGTGGCGGATGACTTCTTTGTTGTTGAATACGCCGATTTCCCGGATGATGCCGCCATCTTCGTAGAAGAAGTTTTCAATATACAAGTCGGCAATGGGTTTCAAACCCTGATCGATGTACCGGGGATCGTTGGTGAACAAAAACAAGTCGTGGTAGAAAAGCCCGGTACCGGACTGGAAAGAACCTTTGTTGTAGAAGTTGGTATTATCTTTATCCATCATCATTGCCCACATGGGCCAGTTGCCGGACATGGCGTACTTCAAGTGCCAGTCGGCAAACAGCACCGCCCGGTCAAGATATTCGGCTTTGCCGGTGGCTTCGTAGAGCCAGACCAGACACCAGGCGGCGGTGGTGGCATCCCGGGGCAGACACTCCATGCTCTGGGGGGTGGTTTCCCGGAACATGCCGTAGTGGCGCATATCCCGGCTGTCCAGATACTGCAAGCTCATAATATACTGGGCGGCGTATTCGGCACGCTCCAGATATTCGGCATTGCCGGTACGCTTATACATAGCGATCAAACACGCCATAAATATACCGGTGCACCAGTTGCCGGAATAGAGTTTTTTGCCGGTGCGGGCGTTATAGTCCCGCAAAGTTCTGCCGGAATTGGCATCCAGCCGGTCGATGATCTGACCGGCGATCATGTTGTCGATCGCCAGAACAAGGCGTTCAGAAATAAGTTCTTTGTTCATAAATCATACTCCTTGTTATGTTCAAACTGTGGGCGGCGGATAATCTTTCGGGTCGGGCAACTCAATAAATTCTGCCATGGGGAACCCTTCCGGGTGCTGGGGCACGGTGCAGCCTTCTTCCAGAAATTTGGGCGACCAGCTGCGTTTTATTGCTTCCCGGGACACTGCATAAATGCCTGAAACACTCAATTTGATCTGATCGAAGGATTTAACGCCTTTGAAGAAAAGCGAGTAGTACGCTTCGCCCCCTTCGGCAGCGGGCAGCGAAAAGAGTCCGGCACTTTCCGGGACTTCGACTTCGGGGTTTTTCCTGATACCGTGCCCGGCAACGCCGTGGCTGTACCGGGTAATGGGTTCTTCGTAACAACTGCCGAAATCGGCGGCGTAGCGGGATACCCGGGCACGCAGATCCACTTTATCAGGATCATCGGCGGCAATAACTGCATTGATTGTAGTGTTCCGCATACGGTAGGGCAGTTTGAGCTTGAAAATCACTTCCAGACCATCTTCGATCTCTTTCATGATCTTCCACTCAACTTCGGTGGAACCTATGCGGTAGATTTCGCCCACCATGGGCTGAACTTTACTGTTGACCGCCAGCTGGGCGGGGAAGCGGAACTCTTGCGAGCCATCACTTTGCCGGGTGATCTGGAAAGGTTGTTCATAAGGCAGCGCAAGGCGTTTTCTGCTCAATACAATAACCTTCACTTCATGGGGAGCAAAAACGATCTTTTCCCCTGCCGTATAACGGGCAAAGTATGGGTAAATCCACACCCCTGAACGCTTTTCAGTGTTCCAGCAAAACTCCTGCGGCATGGTGGAAGGATTCCGCAGCATACAAATTGCACTGCCATCGGCTTGCTCGTACCGGAAACCGTAGATTTCTCCGGCATTGGGGTTGCCGCCAATCATTCTGGAACGGCTGCCGTAAAGTTTTTTGCCGTAAGAGCGGGCAAAATCCAGTGTATTACGCAAGATTTCCACAAACCATGGCTCCAATGCTTCGGGTTGAAGCTTCAATGGCAGATAACTGCAGCCACGCATTACAGCAAGCATGGCTATATTGGCAATGGTACCGGGGTCTTCGTGGAATGGATTCCGCAATGCGTGAGGAAATTCGTGATTGTCAATGGCATCCAGCGGAAATGCACTGTTGTCCCGGTTGAAATTGCAGTAATATATCGTATCCCGGTAGGTCGCCGCCGAATCCCGCTGGGTGCGGGCGGGCAGTGTGGAATACTCCGAATCGCCGCTGTCCGAAAGAAAGATGTGGTGAGTGTATTTGAGCCACCACGGACTGGGCCACCAGCCGTAACGCATCATCAAATCGGGATTGACCTTGTTTATGCGTTGGGCAATGCGGATGATCGCGTCGATGGAGCCTTCCCGGACATGGTTGCGGGTGGGGTATTTTTCTTTGTATTTTTCGTTGGTTGCGCAATCGTTGTCCCAGTCGAGCTTAAAGTGCAGTGCCCCGGAGCGGGCGAGTTTTACAAAGCGGTCGCCCAAAACCTTTTCGTACTCTTTATTGAGCAAAACACCGTAGCCGCTGCCGCAATAGCTGCTGCTTTCGCCGGAACCCACATCGTAACCGGATTTTTCCAGATATTCCGGAGCTATGCCCATAGGCCCGTTGTGGGAAAGCCACAAGCCAAGGCGGCTGCCCCGCTTGCGGATATGTTTTGCAAGCTCATCCAACCCCTGCTGACCACCGAAAGATGGCTTGGGCTCAAATATGCTCTGGCGATCCTGCCAACCGGCATCCAGCGTGTAAACTGTGGGCTTAAAGCCCAGTTGGTAAAAGGCATCCACAAAACTCTTGTAATTTTCGGGAGCGATCAAATACTCGTAGTTGCCGAGGTAAGGGTCACTCCAGAAACTGCACAGCGATACCATGGGCGTTTTCCGGGGAGCCAGCCGGATGCTGTCCACATAGTCCCGGAGGGCGTTTTCCGGATCTTTCGCCCAGCCGATGACAACAGGAGCAAGCTCGATGGTGTTATTTTCGCTCCACACCGGGTGCTGGGTCAGAGCGTATTCGGCACTGTTTGCAGAAGACTTTTCCACCGTGGCAAAGGCGGCAGGGTGTTCGATCCCCGCATAGAACTTTTTGCCGATCAAGGGGTAGCCGCAGCCGGGCATCAGGGAGCCTCCGGCTTCTTCGGCCTGGGGCCTGCCGGTGATCAATGTAGTGGCTTTGTAGCCAATGCGTTTTAACGCCGGGTCGGCGACTTTCTGGCGGTCGACTTCCACCCAGTCCGGAGTGGGGAGAAGCTTTTCCGAAAAGATTTTTACATATTTGCGGAGCAGATTTTCGTGCACCAATTCGATTTTGACCTGAATGGTCACACCATTTGCGGTGTACTCTCTTGCCAGCTTGCCAATGGTTTTGCCTTCGCCGGAAAAGGTGTAGATTTGAGAATTTATACTCAAACGCACCGCCGGGAATGCAAACTTCTGCGAATTTACAAGGAGAGAATTTTTTTCGATTTTCAACATAAATAATATATCCTCAAAAAAAATCCGGGGCAAAGGTTTTACCCCGGGATTTGGTTTACTGAAAAATCAGTCGTTGTCCGGCAGCTCCACTTCCACATCGCAAATTTCAATGGTGCCGGTGGCTTTGGTGCTGTAAAAAATCAGCGAAACAAGTTTTTTGAAATCCGGAGTCTTGACTACACTTTTGTACTCTTTCCACTGGTCGGTAACGGCAATTTTGCGGATGCCGCTGCTCTTGGTCCAGCCTTCGTTGATAAAGATCATCGCCAGATTGGCGGCTTTGAAATCTTTGCCCCGCACCTTGAAACTGACTTCGTATCTGGTGTTGGGTTTAAGCACATTGGTCATAAGCTGCCGGAGGTCGAATTTGCCGTTTTCCGGCAAAGTAAAAGTTACCGAACCGCCGTCGGGAGCCCCGGCGGCAGCGGCTTTGATGGTGCCGCCTTTGCTGACACTTGCTGTCCAGCCGACGGGTCTGCCTTTTTTATCGAGCTTTTCAAATTCGCCATTCTGCACGAGATTATCAGCCATGACCATTGCGGAAAAACCGAACAGAGCCGCCATAAAAATTGAAAATTTTTTCATTTTTCAAGCCTTTCTTTGAGAATTTTCAGTTGTGTACGACAAACAAGATAATTCAGCAAATTTGATATTGCAATTAAAAAAAAGGCATTATACCGCAAAAAATGCAAAAAAAATCAAATCACATTAGGATAATTGTGCAAAAGAGTGCTTTCGGGAGGGGTAAAATCCCCCTCCCGGCAAAGCGAACTTGCTTATTCAGCACTCCACAGTTCGATTTCTGCAAGCATGAAATTGGCTTTCTGCCAGGGCAATTTCAGCAGCAGCGGTTTGGCAAACAGTTGCGGTACGGCACCTTTTTCGATGGCACCGGGATTGTCAGAGGCGGCAAATTCCAGCTTGATTTTGGCACCTTTGGGGGCACTTTCCGACAGCTGCAAAGTTTTTTTGCGGATACCGTATTTGAGAAAGCTATTTTTACCGGCAGGGAAAAATCCCACTTGGGTATACTTTTTGCCGTTGCTGCTTACCGATACTGTAACATCCCGCAAACTGCCGGTATAAAAGAGTTCCACTCTATTCAGCGATACCGGTTTTTCAGGTCGATTTCAATAGTAATCGGTCCGGAAGTCGTCCAGCCTGCCACCCGGTCACACAAGGTGTATTTACGGTTATCGGCATTGCCTTGAGCATACGCCCGGCGGCGGTCAAAAAGTTTGCCCGGCTTGAGTTTGACCGTGCCTTTTTCTGCCGGAGCATCGGCTTCGGGAGTGCAGCGGTAAACTGCCCGATGGGAAACATTGTCATTGGCGGTGTGATACCCCCGGAAGTTCGGCAAAGCCCTGTAAGCCTTGATCAGAGCATCCTGGGTAACTTCTTCAGCATCGTGGTGAGAACTTAAAATAGCGTAGGCGGTCTGATAAAGTCTTTGCCGGTAGCGTGAAACTATTTCTTCAAATGCTTCCTGCGAACCGTTTTTTACAGCTTCAATGAGTTCTGTATCGTTTTTATCCGCAGAATTTGGCTGATTGCTGAAATCCATAAAACAATTAAATCCTGTGTGCAAATCCAAAAAATATCTTCGTATAAAGACAGGCAACAAGCATATTTGTTGCATGGAAAAACCGTAAAACATCAAAAAATCATTACGGTATGAACACTCTGCAATCAAGTTATCTACAAGCAAAGTATGGTGAAAGCAGTATTATCTATATATTTTTGCTGTTTTTATTGCCGGTTGTATCTTGAAAGAGACCGCTTTTCATGGTATAATGATAAGGTGAGTTTTAACTGTTGCGAATGGCTTGGGTGATGGATAAACCGGAAAAAACTTTTGTTCTGGAGTACGGCGGGAATGCCGGCAGTCTGCATAAACAGCTGGTCGAAGGCTTGTCGGCAGAGTTTGCCAAATTGCCGCCGGGAACCCGTCTGCCCGGCACTCAAGAGCTGAAAAAGCGGTTCAATGTAGCTTATATGACCGTGACCCGGGCATTGGATGAACTGGTTCTGCAGGGCGATATTGTGCGTTTTCAGGGCAGGGGTTCTTTTACTGCAACGCGTTCCCCGGCTGTTATATATTACCTTATTCATTGTCCGCTGGAGCTTAAAGTTGAACAATCCCCCATTCTGAACAGTGCCGTTGAGCAAGCCGAACGCTGCGGCGGCAGGATCCGTTTGATACCGCTTACCAAAAGCGATGTGCAGGGCGATGTGGACTGGCAAAGCGTCAAAACTATTCCCGACGGGGCGTTGGTTCTGCTGGATAACTTCAGCAATTACCGCTACATACTTGATTTTCTGCTGAATAAAGAATGTCGTATCGCACTGGTCAACACCCGTCCGGAGTATTATCAGAACTGGCAGATGCTTCTTGCCCGGATCAGCAATATCTATCCGCAAAGACAGGAGATGGTGCATAACGCGGTCAGATTGTTGGCTGAACGCGGCAGAAAAAATCTTTTCCTGATCCACGAAGGCCCCGCATGGAGCAATCCGGTACGGGCGGCTTTCCGCCATGCCCTCGAAGAAAATGGTCTTGAATTCAATTTGAACAACGAGCTTTTTGCTTCTTCCCAGCCCGGTCAATGCTGGGCAAGACTTATAACATTACAGCACTGTCTGAATGAGATCGACGGTATTATATGCGTTTACCCCAATCAGGCGTTGGAAGCGTTCAATGTATTCAAAACATGTTCTCGGAATGTGCCGGAAGATGTATCAATAATCAGTCTGTCCGACAGTCCTTTGCTGGCAGCCAATGCGGTGGGAATAACTGCTTTTGATATGAATTTATCCGAGTGCGGCCGCGAAGCAGTAAAAATGCTTTATTCAAGAGAGAGTTCGCCGCAGGAAAAATATGTGGATTTCTTATTCAAGAAACGGAATTCCATATAGTAACAATACAGACAAACGGGAGATTTTTTATGCTGCACAAATTATTGTTATTGTTTCTGATGCTCTGGAGTATAACCCAAGCCGGAGCCGCTGTTGTGCCCAATGGCGATTTTGAAAAAGGCATCAAGCCGTGGAAGCCTTACCGGGGTAATTGGCGTGAACCGTTTTTTACTCCGGAAGTAACGCCGTGTCAGGAGCCCGGTCATGGCGGATTTGCCGCATTGGTAAAGGCGGAGAATTCTGTCCGTGCCGCCGGTATCAGTATGGAAGTCAAGCTCCCGGCAAATGAAAAACGCTTCTGGATTTCCATGCAGATAAAAGTTGAAGCCATAAAGGATGGCTGGGTGCAGATGTATTTGCAGCGGAGAGCCGTACTGCCCGACGGCCAAAAGAAAAATATCAATCTCTGGATAAAAGGTACATTGCCGACCCATCGCGGCGGCGGGGTGCTGCCGTGGACTGTTTTCAGCGGCGAATTTACATTGCCGGATGATCTGCCTGCCGGAAGGGATTTTCTGATATTGCGTTTCGGCGGAGCCAATGTTTCCGGCAGAGTGCTGTTTGACAATATCTCCATAGAACCGGTATCTGCCAGAAAAAAGAGTGCGGATCAAGGGCGGATAAATGCCAGACCCTCCGGCGTAAACCTGATCCGCGATCACTGGTCGTACCGCACTTTTGATGATTGTGCCGGAATCCGGCAGAACGGTAATAATTTTACTGCCGATATTCCGGCTGGAAAGCGGGCGATGTGGAACTATACGGTTTATTCTATATATGATAATATTCAGGGGCCCATGCGTTTTTCGTTCAAAAGCCGCTATCCGGTGAACGGGCGTTTACGCTGTACGCTTTTCCCGACCAAAAAAAAGAACGATGTCGTGCATCAGGCAAAGGCAGTCGGCAAGGCTGATAGCAATGGATACAGAACTTATGCTGTGGAGTTTACTCCGCTGCCGCGTACCGGCAGAATGGTCATAGCACTTACCGCCGGCAACAACCTCCATGCAAGCAAGATGGATGTCAAAGATATTGTGCTGGAACGGCTGGTTCCGGATACCGGAAAAGTTTCGCTTTATCAGGTCCGCCACGGCGAAATCAATAATCAGGGATTGATGCTGAAAACCGGCGTGCCGTATTCGACTTTCCAGTTTGAAAATGCTTCAAAGAAAATTCAAAAATTGCCGGTAAAAATAACCTTATCAGATTTTTACGGCAAAAAGGTCTGGGAAAAAGAAAGCGTTTTTACTTTGCCCGAACAGAGTATTGGTACATTCAAAGTGGAATACCCCCGCTTGAAAGATCCCGGTTTTTACACGGTTGCCGCCCAATGGAGCGAAAACGGCGAGCCTGTCCGATACCGCGGCGGTTTTGTGGCGGTGGAAAAACCGTTGGCAAATCCGGATAAAATGTTTGCTTTTTCGCCGTGGGATGGCGAGATCGGATGGCAGAATGTTGATGCTCAACGCCTGATCGGGTGCGGGTTGAAAGCCACCGCATTTTTCGGTAGATTTGTGGAAAAAAGCAACTTCAAAGTTATGGAGCAAACTCTTGCCGCCGCCGAAAAAAATAATATGCAGCTGGTCGGTACTCTGATTATGCCGCCCGGCAGATTCATGCCCGGATTCAAGCCCGATCCGGCAAAACTCAAACAGGGCAAACTGCCTTATGGCGATGATTATTTTCAGGAAGCCGCCAAACGGGTAACGGCACTTGCCAAACAGTACAAAGGCAGGATCAAATACTGGATATTGTATGATGAACTCGATTGCAGTGTACTGCGTTATCCCTATGCTGAAGAACATTTTGTAAAACTCTCCAAGGTCGTTTGCGATGCGTTCCACGCGGTCGATCCCGATGTGGTCGTTACCGGTTTGACCGTTACCGGGCACGACAATAAAGCTGTACCGCGTTATCCGCTTTTGCGGAAGGTGTGGCCGCAACTCAAAAATCACTTCGACGGTCTGTCGCTGGATGCTTACAGTTCCGGCAATACTTTCGGACCAAACTGGGTGGCAAAAGACCCGGTCAACGGTGAATTCAAAGCTATTGTTCTGGATGCGTACAAAATCGCTTCCGCCGACGGCAAAAAGCGTCTTTCCATTCAGGAACGCGGCTACGCCCGCACCGCCGGAGAAGAAATCGACAACTCGTATGCCATAAACGAAGCCAAAGCTCTGGCGGCTGACTTTGTGCTTGCCAAGTCCATGCCGGAACTGGAATTCATGCTCTACTTCAACTTCCGCTCCGGCAATGACGGTCCTGCACGGTTGTTCGGCATTATGGATCACGAAAACGCCCGACCGGCGGCGGCGGTTTTTGCGGCGGCGGCACGGCATCTGGCTCATGTAAAATTTATCAAACAGCTCAAACTTCAGTATCAGGCGTTGCAATGTTATGTTTTCAAACGGGGCAATACAACGGTGGTTCCGCTGTGGATCAGCAGTCAGCCGACAGACTTCAATATCAAAGCAACTTTCCGCTGTCCGGCTGTGCCCGGCTTGAAACTTTTTGATATGCAAGGTGTGGCTATGCCGCTGAAAAAAGAGGGCGGCAATATGATTCTTGAACTGACCGCCGCTCCGCTTTATCTGGAAACCTCCGCTCCGGTGGAAGTCGTGGCAAAGGCTTTGCAGCAAGGTACCTGCCAACTGCCGGAACTTACGATGGATGCCATGCTTTACCGGGGCGATACGGTAAGGAGTTTTGTGAAAAATCTGACCGGTTCAGCATTGAAAACCCGTTTGCAGCTCCAAGCCGCTGGAAAAACATCCGCACAGGAAGTAACATTGCTTCCGGAAGTTATCACTCCGGTGGATTTCAAGCTGAAAAATCTCGTAGTGCCGGGCGATACAAAGTATAAACTTACCGCCGCAACTGCCGGTCAGAATTACGATTTCAACGGCAGTCTGCCAACACTGCCGTTGCGTAAGGCTCCGGCAATCAATGAACTGGAAAAATTGCCGGTACTGGTAAAAATGGATGGCAGAACTTATATCAACGACCTCGACAGTGTGGCCAATAAAGTGTGGTCAGATGATGCCGATTGCAGTGCCGATGTGCGTATTGCTTATAACAACAAACATTTTCTTTTGAGCGTGACTGTTTATGATGAAAAACATATCACGCCGTGGAGCGGCAAGTCGATCTGGAAGGGCGACAGCATCCAGTTTGCCTTTGAAACCACCCGCGATGCCGTAAAACGCAAGATGCTCAATCAGACCGGGTTCATCGGCACCGACCGGCTCTATACTGCGGCATTGGTCAACGGCAAGCCGGAAGTATTTGTCAATCCCGGCGGCAGAAAAAGCCGAGCTGAAGTTCAAATGATGCGTGATGAAAAACAAGGCAAAACCATCTACCGCTTTGCCATACCGTGGAGCGAGCTGAACACCAGCCCCCGTCCCGGCAATGTGATCGGTTTTGCGTTGCTGATTGCCGACAGCGACTGGGAAAAACGCCAGTTCCAGTACCGTCTGGAATTGGGGCGCGGCATCGACGGAGCGTTCCACGACCCCGGCAGATTACTGTCGCTGATAATTGAATAAACAATATATTTATATAAAACAATAAAGAGGAGAGTTATCATGCAAAAAACAACAAACAAATTCACCTTGATCGAACTTTCAGTAAAAAGGTTGCAATCCGTTTACAATCAGGAGAACCCTGCCAATGGGCAGGGTAAAGCATGCTTTACCCTTATTGAGTTACTCGTTGTGATCGCCATCATTGCTATACTTGCGGCAATGCTGCTGCCGGCTCTGTCGGCAGCCAGAGAATCTGCCCGGACAAGCAAATGTCTGGGGAATCTCAAACAGCTGGTGCTGGTTTATGGCAGTTATTCTGATTTCAACGACGAATGGATCCGCCCCTCTCAAGTATATGCGGGGGATATGGGTCGTTGGTCATTGAATGTTTTCAACGAAATGTATCCGGGCGAAACGATTGCCCAGGCGTATTACAAACCGGCGTCTTATGCATTGTGGAGTTGTCCGAGCGAAAGCACTCCGCTGGGGAAGAGTGATGAAAAGAAGTTTGCATACTCTCATTACGCCGTCAATGGTCGTCTGACCGGACTTTACGATAACGCAAGTTATCCGTTCCGCAAAGTTTCCGCCCTCAACGAACCCACAAAATGCCTGACATTGATCGACAACGGCTGGACAAAGCAAGACCGCATCTTTTATTGCGAAGCTGGTAATGTGGCATTCCGTCATGGCGGAGGCGGCGGAGCCACACTCAATGGGGAATGCTATGATTACACCAACGGCAAAAGGGTGAATGCCGCCTACTATGACGGACACGCCGCAACCATCACCCGCGACGACTTCAATGTAAACGGCACCTTCGACAAAAAACAAATATTGCTTGAAGGCTATTGAGAGCAACTTATGTAATAAGGTGCTATGTTACCTGTAAGGATTTATACAGTAACACTGCCAGCCGCCATCCCCCGCGGCGGTACGCCGCGAAGCCCGGTCCGGGCCCACTCTAACTGAAAGTGGTCATGGCCAATATGGGGGGATAAACAGCAAAAACAAATGACTGTTTATAAAACTTTAAGGGCACTTTTTTGTGCCATAGAATGGCATAAAAAAGTGCCAATAAAAGGTTTGGAAAAGGGTGATGGGGTTCCGCCGCCGCATAAAGCTATGGCGGGACAAGTTGGGGAAGAGGGAAAGAACCTTTCCTCAAAAGGTCTTTTCCCCCTCCTCAAGTACCGACCCTTATTGGGAACAGAACAAACGTTAAAAATCAGCTTGGTATGACCTTATTGCGGATAGCTGTATCCGTCGGGTTGGAGCGTATCAAAACTTGTCCACTCCATGGAGCGCTCGAACTTGAAAAAGGCTTCGGTTATGGTGTTGCAAGTTACCGGTTCGCCCAGCTCTTCCAGCGGCGGAACATGGGTGGCGTTATCCAGCAGAGTCAGGGTGATCGGACCATTGAGCTTGTAGGGCTTTACTTCAGAAATATTTGCCAGAGCAGTTTTGACTTTTTCGTAAATAAGCTCGCAAGCCGCCGCCGGGATCATGGAACATGCCTGATAGGGCGAAAGAGCCTGCTTGACTTCGGCAATGGCGATATTGGGTATCTTGGAGCGCATTTCAGAGGCGATCTTGTCGTCGCCTGACATCATCACGGCGGGCACTCCCAGATCTCCGGCGATGGCGGCTGCCATGGAACACTCGCTCAAATAGAGTTCGCCATTGTTGACTTTCCACAAACTGTGGGGCGTTATGGCACACTCGGTGCCGCCCATGGCGTGCATACCGATCAGAACCATGGCATCAAAAGTGTTGTCCAATATCGGCAGCCAATGGGGGCCGCTGCAATTTTTGCCGTGGATGATCCGGCAGCGCGGGTCAAGTTCTTCAAAAAGTATATTGTAGCCGCTGCCGTGATTGTCGTTGACCACGACTTCGTCGGCACCGGCATCGAAAGCCGCTTTTACCGCCGCATTGACTTCGGCAGTCAGAAGCTTATACATCCGGTAGCGGTGATTGATAACTTCGTAATCCCGGCTCCGGCGGTTTTCAAAAAAACAGAACCCGGCAACCCCTTCGATATCCGTTTGGACATATACTTTCATAGATAAACTCCATTTTTGTTTTGTTCTGTTCCCAATAAGGGTCGGTACTTGAGGAGGGGGAAAAGACCTTTTGCTGGATCGGTCCTTTTTCCCTCCTCAACTTGTCACGGCGTAGCCTCCGGCGAAGACGGAACTCCATCACCCGTTTCCCTTGTCCGCCGTAGCCTTGGCGAAGGTGGAAAACCTTTTATTGGCATTTATCTATTTGTTGCACAAATAGATGAATGCCCTTTAAGTTTTGAAATGTTTTTATTCAACTTCTTTACTGTTAATCAACCGATATTGGGAACAGAGCCTTTTGTTTTTGCTATAAGATACAAGGACAAAAAATTATTGCAAATTTTATTTCTGTAAAAGTTGCTTGCAATTTATTGATTTTTACAACACAATGGTATATTATAACTGTTGAAGCAAATAACCATGGGGTGTGATAATGATGCGATTTTTCAGTATATTTGTTCTATGCGTTGCAGGACTGCTGCCGGTTTTTGCCGATGATAACACCGCAGAATTTGTCAGCTATGAAAAATTCGGTGCCAAAGGTGACGGCATAACTGACGATCAGAAAGCCATTGTTTCTGCACATGCTTACGCCAACAAACACAATCTGCCGGTCAAAGGCAAAGCCGGTGCCAGATATTACATCGGTTCCGGCAGTGCCGTTGCAGTCATCAAAACCGATACCGATTTCAATAATGCAGAATTTATTATAGACGACCGCAATGCTCAAGATTATCAGCAGCCCATCTTCCGGCTGGAACCCGACCGACCCAACACCCCCCTGACTGCTTTGAAAAGACTGAAAAAAAATCAGATCGCTTTGAACATGACTTTTCCCGGAAAAGTCATGCTTTTGCTGGAAGATAAAACAAATACCCGGTTCAACCGTTACCGTAAAAACCGTCCGGTTCAGAAAAGCCCGCAGCGGGATGTTGTTTCAGTCGATGAACAGGGTAAGATCGACCCCGCAACGCCCCTTTTGTGGGATTTTGATAATATAACCAATGCTTATGTTCATTACATCCCCCAAAAAACAGTTACCGTTAAAAATGCAGTTTTTACTACTATTGACAACGGCAAAAGCGATAGATCCTGTTATGCCAAACGCAATATCGAAGTGTTGCGTTCCAATGTGGTTTTTGACAATATAACGCACAAGGTCATTGAGTCAGATACACCCCACAGTTATATGGCGGGCGGCTTTCTGGCGATCCGTGATTGCTGCAATATTACGGTCAGAAATTCCGCTTTTACCGGCGACAAACGCTATTTTTCGGTCAAATTCCCGGACAATCTTTCCGGCGGATATGATCTGACTTTGTGGCGGGCAATAAATGTCAGATTTATCAACTGCCGTCAGCTCAACGATATTTACGACCCGGCTTACTGGGGCATAATCGGCACTAATTACTGCCGGAATCTCCATTTTGAAAACTGCAGTTTTTCCCGGGTGGATGCTCATATGGGTGTATATAACGCTACCATAAAAAACTGTACGCTGGGTCATCAGGGGATCAGCGTTACCGGCTTCGGAACTTTGCGGGTGGAAAACAGTTCGGTCAAATCCCGTTATTTTATCGGATTGCGGGCTGATTACGGGAGTTTCTGGCAGGGCAGAGTAATTATCCGCAATTCAACATTTACGCCGTATCTGGCTGACGGCAGAGCTGTTCCCTGCGAGATAATCGGGGGGATGAATCTGGGCAACCACGATTACGGCTATACTTGCCATTTACCGGAAACTATTGAGATCGACGGACTTAAAGTCAACGATAAGCGTGTGGGCAAACATTATCCGCCAATATGCTTGCTGGCAAATTTCAACCCCGGTTACAAATCCGATTCATATAAAGAAAGGTATCCGGTGGTCAAGGTCAAACAGATAACCGTTAAAAATTTGCACGCCAACAGCAAGAAGTGTATAGTAAGCCGGAATAAATATATGTTCAAAAATGTCAAAGTGGTCAAAAAATGAATATTTTGAGAAAATGCATTATCTTTTTATGTTTGCTGGCAGCAAATTTTCCGGCTTGTGCCAATGAGGAAAACGCTGAATTTGTCAGTTACGAAAAATTCGGTGCCAAAGGCGACGGCAAAACCGACGATCAGCTGGCCATTGCTGCCGCCCACGACTTTGCCAACTCTGCCAAACTGCCGGTCAAGGTCAAAAATAATGCCACTTATTACATCGGCGGCGGTAAACGGGTGATTACCATTATGACCGATACCGATTTCGGAACAGCCCAATTTATCATTGATGACCGGAAAGTCAAAGATCGCAGAAAACCCGTTTTTGCCGTAAAATCCCGGCTCAAAAGTTATTCGCTCAAAGGGCTTAACAGTCTGTATAAACACCAGACCCAACTGCCGCTCCAGCTTAAAGAGAGATCATTGGTACAGCTCAATAATGGCAAGATAAGACGCTTTATCCGCTACGGGGTAAATGCCAATAAAGGTACCAGTCAGAACGATATTATCATTGTCAATAAAGATGGCTCCATAGATAAAAGCACTCCGCTGGTGTGGGATTTTGAGGAGATCACTTCCAACACCGTCAACCCCATAGATAAAAAACAATTAGTGATCCGGGGCGGGGTTTTTACCACTATTGCCAATGCCGAGCCGGGAGCACACCAGTATTATGCCAGGAATATGCAAATAACCCGCTCCAATGTTTTGGTTTCCGGTCTGGTTCACAAAGTTGTTGAACCGAATATGCCGCACAGTTTTCCTTACAGCGGATTTATTACCATAAGCGGCTGCTGCAATGTAACAGTTCAGGATTGCGTTTTTACCGGCAGAAAAGTTTATAAAACCGTCAAGCCCAACAGTAAATCCACTTCCACAGGCACTTACGATATATCAGTAAGGCGGGCAGCCAATATCAAGTTTATAAATTGCAGCCAGACCAACGATATATTTGATACACAATATTGGGGCATCATGGGTTCCAATTTCTGCAAAAATCTGGAATACGACCGCTGCAAACTCTCCCGATTCGATGCCCATTGCGGGGTGTACAATGCCACCATCAGAAATTCCATCCTGCGAACGATCAGCGTGACCGGGTTTGGAAATCTGCTGGTGGAAAACAGCACCGTTTACGGCCGGGATTTTATTGTGCTGCGGCAGGATTACGGCAGTTTCTGGCGGGGAAATATCATCATCCGCAATTCAACATTTATTCCGTCAGCCGGTAAAAAGATCAATTCTGCCAGTATCATCAGCGGCCGTCATCAGGACAGGCACTTTTTCGGCTATACCTGTCATTTACCGGAAAAAGTGCTGATCGACGGTTTAACGATCCGGGACGGCAATCACACTCCCAGATACAAAGGAGTTTCAATTTTTTCAGAATTCAACAAAAATTATCTGAAAAATAAAAAATATAAAGAGATCTATCCGGCGGTAAAGCCCAAAGAAGTTACTGTAAAAAACATGACTTCTGCCAGCAATAAGCGCTACTCGTTAAGCCCGAACAAATATATGTTCAAGGGGGTAAAACTCGTTGACGAAGTCAGGAAGCAGCAAGCCAAAGCCCGAAGCCGAAACGCCAAACAGCAGGAAAAACGCTGATCCCCACCGCCGGTACAGTAAACTCTGTGCAAAAAAAGCCGCCCGGGGCATGAATCAGTAATGAAACAAGCCTCAAGCGGCATTTTATATTACGCCAACTGATTATCTTTGTTCCAGAAAAGGAAGGGGAAATCTTTGGCAACTTTTTCCGCCGTCGGCAAAAAGCCCCAGCGGGTCACGGCAAAGTATTCACGGAAAGCACTGTCGGCAAAACCATGCCGCTGATTTACTGCGGCAACCCGCTTGTGGAGGTTGTTCCGCCAATCAGTTTCGTTCCAATCTGCACCGCTGCCCAGATCAGGATCGGTGTTGTTGAGGTTGTTGACAAACGGCAGCCATTCGCAAACCTGGGATTTGTGCTTCAACAGCATACTGATCTTGCCTTCTTTTACGCTTTCGCAATCCACGCCGAAGTGCCAGGTGGCTTCTTTACAGTAAGCATCCGGGCAGTTCAAAATCACCGGCACCGGGAAACGCTGCACCCGGGGCGCATACATGGTCGGATAAGCATTGGGCACTCCCAGCTGATACGCCACCAGCCGCACCGCTTCAGCCGTATGCTGGTGGTCGATGTGGATACCAGCCAGCGGATTGGTCACTACCGGCGGAGCTACGATGTAATCCGGCGCAAATGCCCGGATGGCATTCCACAAACCGCCCAGCATGTTGCGGTCGCAAAATACCTGTGCCGCCACATGAGTTCCATCCAGCTGGCGGAGGTTTTCGTATTCGGCACCCACTACATTGGCACTGGCAATGGCTTCGCCTTCCCGCACCCGGATCGTTTCATCGGGTCCCATGATGTGGTGACCGCTGACCCCGGTACTGGTGGTCAGGATCTTCAGCTCCACATCGTCGCCATAGTATTCACGCAAACGCAGAAAAAGCCCTGCGGCTTCAAATTCAAAATCGTCCTGATGAGCCATTACGCTCATTACTCTCAACTTGGTCATAACCATTCCTTTTTGTTACGCTCTGTTCCCAACCTTTTTTCCAAACCTTTTACCGGCATTTATCTTTTTGCGGTGCAAAAAGATAAATGCCATTCAAATTTTGAAAAATATCTCAATGCACAGGTATATATGTCATTTTTTACTGACCTACCCGTATTGGGAACAGAGCTTTTTATTAAATTACTCTTCCAACGCCCGCACCTTGACCCCGGCTTCTGCCAAAAGCCGCATAGAAGTGGAGTCGATGCTGTAACGCTGTTTGTAAACAACTTCTTTTATCCCGGCATTGATGATCATTTTTGAGCAGAGCAAGCAGGGACTGTATGTGGTGTAAATAGTGGCTCCGGCTACTGCAATACCGTGGTAGGCAGCCTGCACGATGCTGTTTTCTTCGGCATGGCAGCACAAACACTCCGTAAGTCCTTCGCCGGAAGGCACATTGCTGTTGCAGCGGGGGCAGCCGCCTTCGTTGCAGTTTTTGATCCCCCGGGGCGTACCGTTGTAACCGGTGGAAATAATGCGTTTATCCCGCACCAGCACTGCTGCCACATGACGGCGGCTGCAGTTGCTGCGGCTGGCGGCAACTTCGGCTATACTCATAAAATAGTGATCCCAATCCGGGCGTCCTGCATTTACTGCCGGAATGTCGGCAGATTTCTCACTTCCGCAATTACTGCACATACTCTACTCTCCATATATAACTTTGTTTTCTATGGTCAATAAGTTCAATAACATCGCCGTCAGCCAGAGCGCCCACCCCTTGCGGTGTGCCGCTGAAAATCAAATCACCCTCTTTCAAAACCCAGTATTTGGAAAGCTCCACGATCAAACGCCTTACCGGGTAGATCATATCTTTGCTGTTGCCCTGCTGCCGGACTTCGCCATTGATAACTCCGGAAAATGTCAACCCTTCAAGTTTATCCATCGCCGGATCAAATTTATGCAGCGTACCCAGCGGGGCTGAATTTTCAAACGCTTTGCTGCACTCCCAGGGCAATGCCTTGGCACGCAGATTTTTCTGCAATGTCCGCAAAGTTAAATCGCACCCGATACCGATCGCCCCGATAAACTCCTCCGCTTCAGCCTCGCAAAGAGCCTTGCCGCCTTTGCCGATCATAAAGACCAATTCCGTTTCGTAATCAAACTGATCCTTATACCCCGCAGGCGGCATCAACGCCGTACCGGGTGCGGTCAACGCCTCCGCCGGTTTCATAAAAACCACCGGCGGGATCTCCTCAAATCCATGCAGTTCCCGCACATGTTCAGCGTAATTGCACCCAATGCAAAACACTCTGCCGGCAACAGTTTTCACCCCGTCAACATCAATAAACATCGCAATTTTCCTGTTCAAGATTTGTTTTTACTCTTTTACACATTATCTTATAATGTAACATAAAATGGAGTTATTGCAAGTGTTTAACCTTATTGAATCAACAGAGAATTTCATAAAATCTTCTCTCCAAAGCGATATTTCCGACGGGCACGACTTTGATCACACCTGCCGGGTCGTCAAACATGCCCTTGCCATCGCTCAAGAGCTGCCCCAAGCCGATCGGCAGATCGTCCATCTTGCAGCACTCCTCCACGATGTGGCTCGCCCGCAGGAATTTCAAAGCCAAGGCAAGATCGACCACGCCGCTGCCGGTGCTCTCATTGCCCGCAACTACCTTTTGCAGCACACCACACGCCAAATCGCAGAGCAGGTCGCCCAAGCCATCAGCCAGCACCGTTACCGCTCCGGCAACGCTCCGACCACCCTCGAAGCAAAAATCCTTTACGATGCCGACAAGCTCGACAGCCTCGGCGCTGTGGGCATTGCCCGCTCGTTCATGTTCGCCGCCAAAGCTGGCGCCAAGCTTCATAACTCCGCCGAAGCAGCCCTTGCCGGAAAACCATATTCTGCGGAAGATACCGCCTATCGTGAATACCTTGTCAAACTCTCAAAACTCCCCGACAAGATGCTCACATCGCCCGGAAAAGCCCGTGCTCAAGAGCTCGCCGACTTTATGAAAACCTTTTTTGATCAGTTAAATGCAGAAATTTTTAACTGAATGTTTGCAAAATTCAATTTTTGCTGTATTGTATAGCAACACTTTTAAGGTGCCAGCTTAGCTCAGTTGGTAGAGCAGTTGACTTGTAATCAGCAGGTCGTCGGTTCAAATCCGACAGCTGGCTCCATTTTTTTTGCTTCATATCGTGGCACATCTCGTGCCTTACTGCGTCGCTCTCGGCGGTCACATACGGGGGTATGTTCCCTTGTTCGCTCCTTGTAAAACACGACCTGTGCTCACGCTATTTCGCAAAAACTGTCGGCTGGCGGACGGGAGCTTGCGGCTCGCTTCGCTTGCCGCTTGCTTTTTTTTGGGGGGGTAGACACCCGGCTGGTGCCGGGACGCCTTGCTTCGCTCGGCGGGCGCGGTGATTCGCTTCGCTCCCCCGCTTGAGCTCGCGGCTTGCTTCGCTCGCCGCTTGCTGTTTTTGCTTCATATCGTGGCACATCTCGTGCCTTACTGCGTCGTTCTCTCGGTTGTGTGCGGAGGTACACCTTGTCGCGGCGTAGTAAAACGAAGCCGGAACCCTCGTTCGCTCCTTGCAAAACTCGAAATCCCCACGCACTCCCGGCAAAAAACTGCTGGCGGACGATGTTTTTTGCTCGCTGGGCGCTTCGCTTGCTACCTCAACGTCAAAAGCAAATTAAAAATTTCTACTGTTGTAGATCTGGTGCTGCCGCTTTTGCTGCGTGAGTCAAAAATATATTAAAAAGTTCTTGTTGTAGAGCTGTAAAGGTTTTTTCACTGACTTAAGTACAGCAAACGCAAAAAATGACAGGAGAGCAGTTTTATCTGCCGCGTTGCACTCAAAACAATAAAACCAATCATCTTCTGTTACTTTTGACCAATCGTATTTGCCGGTAAATTCAGGATATGTTGTTTTATGCTTTTCCCCATGATATACGGCATATTTCTGCATCTTTTTCAGCCAATTCGAGAAATTTTACTGAAAAAAGATTAAGTTTCCATTCGCCGTCTACATGCCAGATATCGTCAGGAGATATTTCAATATTGATCTTATGTCTGCTCAATTTATTAATAAATTTTTCCATCCCCTCTTCTCGGGCTGATGTACTTGCTGACCCCAGTGTATAGGGTATACCGCTCTCATCTTTAATACGCAGTTTACAATACTCATCTTCACGCCAATGCCCTCTTTTCGAGGCGATATTTTTATCGTCCGGCGCATGGAGCAATACATATTGATTGCCCTCTTTATCATAATACCGGACTATCGGCATAACAAACAGATCCATTTGATCCAACATGCAGATAATACGGTATGCATTATCATACCGTTCGGCTGATACAGGCAGCAAAACCAATGGATCGAAATCATTTATTGCTGATTTATCACGCAGTATATAGTATTCTTTCCACTGCATAAATTTTCCGAATTGATCGTCGCATCGTTTCAAATCCTCCTCCATTATAGAATCAAGATAAAATCCCGGAGGAATTTTTATCATATCTTTCAATGCGGTCATCAACTGATTTAACCGGACAAAGGCTTTGGTTCCGGCATCTCGCATAATACGGAGAAGTCTTTTTATGTCAGGATTTGGAATAGAGGAAATATTCTTATCATCATCAGCATCGATTTTATAGATCTCGCAGAAAACCAGATAAAGACAATGCAAATCGTAAGCGATACCTTCCTCAAGGCTGCTGCCGTATTCATTTTTGTCGCAACCATAGTGGATTGTTTCTATAGAAAGTTTTTTATTTGAAACCGTGCCGTAATCTGCAAGAGTGGGGTAGAAGTCGTTATTATACTCAAAAAGCAAAATATTTTCAAGCTTGATATCACCGTGACACACTCCCATATTCTTGAGTGAACATATCCCGTTGACAAGATGCGCCATCATTTGCAGAATTCTTTTCTTATCCCTCAAGGTCAGCCATTCTTCCTCATCAATAGCTTGTTTCAGAGATTTTCCCTTTCTCATTATATAGCACGAAAATTGTTGATTACCAAACTGTACAATACCACGCGAAGGAATTTGTTTCAATATTCCGACAGCAAAACGACCATTAGCAGAAATAATATCAATACCTTTATGTTCCTGTATTGCGATCGGGGAGTCAGGATCCAGAAGTTTGATCACCCATTCACCTGATGATCTCACGAGTTCATAAACCGCTCCCGAACCGCCGTCGCCAAGAAATTTTCCCAGATGCAGCTTCAATTTTCGAGCACCTGGAACTGTCATTATCTTATTGGCAAAAGACTGCCATTGTTGCTCGGTCATCGGTAAAGTTTCTCTCTCAAATTTTTCAGCGTTTTTTCGTGTTGTTCCAAGGCTGCTTTTGCAAAACCCTCAATTCGGTTATGGATCGTACTTACAGAGAGATTAAATTCTTTTGCTATCTCTTCCAATTTCCAGCCTTCAATATTACGGAGATAGAACATTTCATAATCATCCGCAGAATGTTTTGTCTTAACATCTTTCAAAAGATAGAGAATGGTGGTTGCATCGAGTTGATCTTCATCAAAATCGGAAATTTTTGTTCCCGTATCATCTGTTTCAATTTCGATAATACCACCGATAATAGGCTCGGTATCATCCGTAATAGGGACGAAGGTGGGATTTTTTTGGGGGTCGTTCAAATACCTCTCATAATTTCTGAAGAGATCTCTTGCTTTGTAGGATATAGTTTTATGAACCAAGTGACTGAATGTTCCTTTTGAATAACCATTTTCATTGAGTTTTTTACTGATATAGTCCAACACAAGCGTTGTTGCTTGAAAAATATATTCATCTTTGATATGTTCAGGGATGGTTTTATAGTCTTTTGAATCCGCCATTTTATTGAGATTGAATGCAATATAGCCGCCATAGATGTAACAGAAGTCATCGATAGCCTCTTGTCTTTTTTTTCTCATATCCTCTTGTTCCAAGACAGGTGTTTCACATGTTTTGGCAAGCATATTATTCATTACAGTTTCAGAGGTTTTATCAATGAGGAGATCTTTGCCGACGGAATAACTTTTATGTTTTTCGGCAAACCATTTGCTTGCAGCATACAAACTTTCTGCCGCTGCCCGGTTTTTTTCCCAATAACTGCAAAATGCTTTTACGGATTCAAGAATTGACATAACTGACCCATCCTTTCTATCGTTGGGATCTCCCTTGTGGCTGAAGTTATGTAGATAATATAACATAAATCTCTTCTTTTTCAAGTTGAAAAATCAATTTTTAATTTTGCTGGTAATAAATATGTATAAATAAGTTACATATTTTTTTATTGCTGGGATCAGGGGGCGTTGCATGGCGTTTTTTGAGGGGCGGCTGATTGCCGGATATGCCAGCAACCAACATTAATTCCGGCTTGCGCTGTATGGCAGGTTTTGCA
The DNA here is from genome assembly GCA_045585955.1 of Victivallaceae bacterium. GTDB lineage: Bacteria > Verrucomicrobiota > Lentisphaeria > Victivallales > Victivallaceae > SIG78. The sequence continues at coordinate 13,389 of JAZMZK010000021.1, read as the reverse complement.
CTTGGGCATCATTGAAAAACTTGTCGCCGGGGATGCTTGTGTAGGTAAAAAAGAGTTGTCCTGCCGGAGCGATGGTTTCAAAAAACATTGTCCGGTGTTTTTCATCCAGCTCGCCGGTCACATCGTCTACCAGTGCCACGAGTTTTTCCGCTCCGTGGTTTTGCATAAGCATTCTTGCCGCCGCCAGCTTGGTGTTCAGTGCCGCCATCCGGTTCTGACCGTTACTGGCAAAGCCACGCATGATTTTTCCGGCAAGGCAAAAACGGTAGTCGTCCAAATGGCAGCCGGTCAGGGTTGTGTGTTTTTCGATCTCCCGGCTGCGGCTGCGGGCAAACAGTGCTGCATAGGCTTCAGCTCCACCGGTACATTGCGGATGATACTCTATGGAAATTTGTTCCGCAGCTTCGGGGGCAAGTGCCGAAAGCATCCGGTTGAATTCTTCAATAAATTTCTGCCGCCGCACAGTCAATTCAGCAGCAGAAAAAGCCAGAAGTTCTTCGTAGACTTCCAGTTTCGTCAAATCTATCTTACGGGGATTTTTCAGCATAGCGTTGCGGGACTTCAAGGCGGCAAAATAATCGTGCAGTATATTTACATAACCGTCGGAGAGCTGGCTGGCGGTCATATCAAAAAAACGCCGTCTGCCGCCGGGTGCCCCGCTGACGATCTCCATATCTTCCGGCGCAAAAACCACCGGAAAAAAGTGGCGGATAAAATCCCTGCCTGACCGTTCATGATTGCCGTTGACTGAAAGCAGCCGTTCGCCGGAAAGGTGCAAACTTGCCTCCAGTGCAGTTTTGCGCCCATTCTCCTGCCACGCCCCCCGCAGATGAAAGGCCTGGGCGGAACTGCGTACAAGTTCGACAGGGCGGGATGTTCTGAAACTGCGCAATATACCCAGAAAGCCCAGCGCTTCCAGCAAATTGCTCTTGCCACTACCGTTGGCGCCGATCAGCAGATTTTTCTGATCAAAATACCAATGCGCCCGCTCAAATGAACGCCAATCCAAAACTTTGAATTCGCCGATCATAATTACGGGCGCACCTGTTTATTGCTCAATGCATCAGAAATCAGTGACGCATGGGCATAATTACATAGACAAAACCGTCGCCGCCATCAATAGCTACCGGACTGAATCCATCATTCATCTTGAAGGTCATGATCTCGCAGTCGGCAAAGCGCAGCGGATCAGCCAGAAAATCCGGATTGAACGAAGCGGTCAGCGGTTCGCCGGTAAATTCCACCGGCAACTCTGCCGAACCTTCACCGATTTCGCTGTTGGCTGCCCGCAGCTCAAGTTTGCCTTCGGTAAAATTCAGCACTACACAGCCGGTTTTATCCAACACTTCGCTGACCAGTTCGATCTTGCCCAGCAATGCCGAAGAGGCAATCGGGATCTGCTGCTGAAAATCAGCCGGGATCACCTGCCGGTAATTGGGGTAATTGCCTTCGATAAGTTTAGTGGTCAGCACCGTATCGCCACCGGAGAATCTGGCACTCTTTTCGCCGATTTCCAGCGTAACATCTTCCTGCGGATTCGCCTGACGCTTGATTTCCTGCGCCGCCATCAGCGGAATAATGCAGTCGCCATTGCTGCCGGATACATTTTCCACATTGCGTTCTGTCATTGCCAGACGCTTACTGTCGGTAGCAACCATGGTAACGAGATTTTCGCGCATGCTGAAGAGCATACCGTGCAGCACTTTGCGGCTGTCGTTGAGTGTAATGGCATAGATGATCTGCCCCAGCATGCGCTTGAGTTCTGCTCCTTTGAAGGTGATCGTGCGCAACACATTGAGTTCGCTTTCTGCCGGAAAATCTTCCGGAGCGATCCCCAGCAGCTTGAAACAGCTGGTACCGCAGACGATTTCTGCATGATAACGCTCATCGCTGGTTACAGTTACCATTGCATCCTCAAAATTACTGACCAGCGCCAGCAGACGCTTGGCAGGAATAGTAGTTGCGCCTTCAACTTCCACTGTTGCTTCAAGGCGGGTAACGATGCGGATTTCCAAATCAGTAGTTGTCAGGCTTACCATATTGCCGCTGGCTTCTACCAACACATTGCCCAGAATCGCCAGCGTGTTGCGGTTGCCAATGGTGCTTTGTACTTTTTGCAGTGCTTTGAGAAATTTTTCTCTGCTTACAGTAAATTTCATCTTTTTGCCTCTTTCTGTAAATTTAACCCGGTTAAAATCAGCTTGTTATGCCAAATATTCCACCGCATTGCGGAAGATCGCCACACCGTCACCTTCTTTGGGCAGATCGCCTTTGAGCTGATCGGCAGTCCAAGTCGGAGAGTTGTAGGGCGACAGAAACGCTTCGGGGTGGGGCATCAGACCGAACACCCGGCCGGTTTCGTCGCAAATACCGGCAATGCTGTTGAGCGAACCGTTGGGGTTGGCAGGAAATTCCGTTGCCAGACTGCCGTCGGCATTGGCGTAACGGAATGCCACCAGGTTCTTATCTTCGATCTGTTTGAGCGTGGCAGCATCGGCAACAAATTTGCCTTCGCCGTGACGCAGCGGCAGACGGATAAGGTCGATGCCTCTGGTAAAAACGCAGGGGCTGGACTGATTGGCACGCAGCACGCACCAGTCATCGCGGAACACGCCGGAATCGTTGTGTGCCAGAGCTGCCTGCTGCACAAAGTAGTTGCCGTTCAGCGCCGGAACGATGCCCAGGCGGGAGATGGTCTGAAACCCGTTGCAGATACCGATGATCAATTTGCCCGCGGCGATAAATTCTTTAAGTTCATCGTGCAGCCGGAAGTGTACCCGGTTGGCAAAAACCGTTCCCGCCCCCAAGTGGTCACCAAAAGAAAATCCGCCGATAAATGCCAATATCTGAAACTCTTTGAGTGAACGCTTACCGGCGATAAGATCGTTCAGGTGTACCATGCTTACTTCTGCTCCGACATATTCAAATGCCGCCGTGGTCTCTTTTTCGCAGTTCAAACCGAAACCGGTGATGACCAGAGCTTTGACTTTACTCATAACTGACTTGTCCCTTATATTTAAAATTCTTACAGTAAACAAAAATAATTTATATTATATAATATAAGTGCAAAATCCGGATTGTCAAGTCTGCAAAAATCCAAAAATCGCTCAATTTGCACTCTGTGCCCTGCTCTTGGTGCGGCAGCGTACTTTTTTGACCGGATAACCCAGTGCATTGCGGAAAAGCGATGCCATATCCAGCGCAGTCAGCCGTCCGTCGGGGTAACTTGTCCCCAGATAGCGTTCTGCAAAAATATCCAGCTCGGTAAGGATCAGATACAAAGGCAGAGCAGTTGTCTGCAAATGTTCACAAAGTATATTCAAATACATGCCGGTTTTTTCTCCGGCATCGTACAGCGCCGGAGCCATCTGCAATTCTGTTACCGGAGATGTCAGGTTGACTGCTTCGGCAAGTTTTGCCATATTCAGCGACAACCTGAAGTTCGGGTACAGACGGCTTACATTGGAAAGCGTTATGATCTTCTTTTCCCACAATTCAACCATATTTCCCGGCAGGAGTCTTACTGCATCGGCGCTGTTCAAAAGCAGCTTGCCGCCGGTCAGATTGGCACTTTCCGGTATCGGCTTTGCCGCCGGCACGGTACAGTGTTCGTAATGGCGGGCAAGCTCCAGATAAAGCGCCGGAGATGCGCTGGCAATATTGAGTTTTTGCAGCGCTCCGACCACCTGTTCTGCCAATTTGCCCGCCAGCGGTTCCTGTACGCCCAGATGGCGGGTTATGAGCATGGCTGTATCAGCTTTATTGGCATCTAAACTTATGTACAAATGGCTGTTGGCCCGGCGGAATATTTGCGCTACATCGGCATATCCGGCATTTTCCAGAATACGGGTAACCGCAGAGTCTACTTCGCTTTGCGTAAAGATCCGTTCACTCCGGAAACTTTCCATCATTACTGCTTCTACTGCACAGGCTATATCTTCTGCCAGATAACCGTTGGAGTTGCCGGCGCTTTCAAATGCGCCCAGCAGAGCTGTTTTGAGTTTATCCACATCAAAAAGCTGCTGCCTGCCTTCGGAATCTATTACATAAAGGAAATTGTCGGTTATTGAAAGCATTTTTCTACTTACTTAAGCGATCTTATTTCGTTGATAAACTCTTCCACATCATGGAATTTACGGTATACGCTGGCGAATCTTACATAGGCTACCTGATCAAGCCCTTTCAAGGCCTGCATCACCCGGTTGCCGATTTCACTGCTGGCTACTTCCCGGTCAAAATCCCGTTGCAGACTCTGGCTTACATCATCGATCACCCGGTTGATTTCATCCGGGGCGATGGGGCGTTTATAGCAGGCGTTTTCAATGCCTTTGCGCAGTTTGTCGGCATCAAAATCTTCCCGCTCGCTGTTGCGTTTAACTACCTTGAGTTCGCTTTGGATAATGCTTTCGTAGGTACTGAAACGGTGGGAACAAGATAGACACTCCCGGCGGCGGCGCACCCCGAAACCTTCTTTGACCACCCGTGAATCAATGACTTTATCATCCTGAAAACCGCAAACCGGACAACGCATACAAAAAACCTCCTGAAAAAATATACTGCGTTATAATATGCCCTTGGATTGAACAAATGCAATATTTTATATATTAAAATATACGATTTTTTCCCGGGGGAACTTGCAAAAAAGGTTTTTGGCGTGTAAATTAATTAGCAATTTTTTTTACAACTAAAAGGATCAACTTTATGAACGATAATGATTTGCAGAAATTACGCAGCGAGATAGACCAGATCGACGCCGAACTTATTGCCTTGCTGAACCGCCGTTATCAGGCAGTCGAAGCCATCGGCGAATACAAGCGGGAACGGCATTTACCGGTTTACGATCCCAGCCGTCAGCGTAAACTTATGGAGCGGTTGCAGGAGCTTAATAAAGGGCCGATGACTCCGGAAATACTCAACGCTGTCTACCGGGAGATCATGTCCGGCTCCCACCGTTTGGAACGCCCCATCCGGGCGGCGTTTCTGGGCCCGCTGGGGACTTTTTCGCATCAGGCAACGCTGGAAATTTTCGGCAACGGTGCCGACCTTTCGCCGGAAAAGACCATTCCGGAAGTTTTTCGTGCCATTGAGTGCGACAGAGCTGACTACGGCTGCGTGCCCATTGAAAACTCCGCCGAAGGGGTCATCAACTACACGCTGGACTGGCTGGTGCGTACCAGTGTACGGATCACTGCCGAAAAATATTGCCGGGTGCATCACTCTTTGATGGCAAAATGCAAGCGCAGCGAGATCAAACGCATTTGCAGCCACCCGCAGGTATTGGGGCAGTGCAGAGCTTATTTGCTGGAAAACTTCCCCGGCGTGGAATTAGTGGAAATGACCAGCACCGCCTTTGCCGCTGAACGCGCTGCCAATGAAGAGTTTACCGCTACACTGGGCAGTCCGGTGGCAAGCGAACTTTATAAACTTGCCATTCTGGAAGAAAATGTTGAAGATTCCAGCTTCAACACCACCCGTTTTCTGGTGATCGGCAATCAGACCACCAGCCGCAGCGGCGATGACAAAACCAGTTTGTGTTTTGTGGTCAAGAACCGCCCCGGCGCTTTGTACGAAGCGTTGGATCCTTTCCGCCGGGCAGGTTTGCAGCTGACCATGATCGAAAGCCGTCCGTGGCAGCAGCAGGCTGGCTGGGAATATTGCTTCTTTGTGGACTTGCTGGGCCATCGGGACGATCCTAAAGTTGCCGAAGCATGTGCCGATTTGGAAAAGGCTTCCGCCTTCTTCAAGATCCTCGGCAGCTATCCACGCATGGGCTGAAGCGATCCGAAAGGGAACTGTATTATGAAAGAATATATCCGTAAAACTGCTTTTGTGGTGCTGGCATTGGCATTTTTCTTTGTGCCATGGACAGTTCCGGCGGTGCGCAATTACGCTCCCGGGATCGCGGTCATCGCCGGGATCATTTTTGCTGTGAGTATGGGCAATCCTTTCAGCCAGATCACCGGCAAAATTTCCAGCCAACTGTTGGGTGTGGCGATCGTGCTTATGGGGTTCGGCATGGACTTGCACAAGGTGCTTGCCGCCGGGGCGCAGGGATTTTTCTACACCTTTATCGGCATTGCTCTGGGGTTGAGTCTGGGGGTGTTTTTCGGCAAACTGTTCAAGATCGACAAAAACTGTGCGTGGCTGGTCAGCGTGGGAACCAGTATTTGCGGCGGCAGTGCTATCGCCGCAGCGGCACCGGCATTGAAAGCCAAAGCTGACGATATAGCGTTAGCTTCGGCAACAGTGTTTACCCTCAACGCTGTGGCTCTGCTGATTTTTCCGTGGATCGGGCAAATGCTGGGCTTCAGCCAGACGGAATTCGGCTACTTTGCGGCTCTTGCCATCCACGACACCTCCAGCGTGGTCGGGGCGGCGTTCCAGTATGGCGAACAGGCGTTGGAAGTGGGTACTACGGTCAAACTTGCCCGGGCATTGTGGATCGTGCCGGTAACACTTTTTATTGCCACATTCGTTGCGGCAAAGGAAGAGGGCGAAAAGAGGACTTTCAAGCTCAAAGTGCCCTGGTTCATCCCCGGATTTATCATTGCCGCAGCACTGATGACCTATCTGCCGCAGCTCTTCGGGGCAGACAGTACGGCAGCAACTGTTATCAATGGCACGGGCGGTTTGCTTAAAGAAATCAGCAAATATCTGATGATCTTCACCTTATTCATCATCGGGGCAAATCTCAGTCGCTCCAAACTTAAACAGCTGGGTATCAGACCCTTATTGCACGGTGTGGTGCTGTGGCTGCTGCTGTCGGCGATCTGGTGTACTGCCATTTATCTTGGCTGGGTGAAAGCCTGATGATCTACTTTGACCACGCCGCTGCAGTTCCGATCCTGCCGGAAGTAAGCCGCAGTTATCCTATACTGCTGGAACGGTATTCCGGCAATCCGGAGTCGGCACACCAGCTTGGTCATTTCCTCAAACAAGAGCGGGAAGACTTGGGTGACCGGCTCTTTGATATTCTTTTGCCGCAGGCCAGAGTTGAACATAAAAGCTGTTTTTTTGCCGGTGATACAACTGAATTGCTCAATATTCTTCAGTACGCTTACGGCGACACTGCCGCTACTGCGTGGAGTTCGCCATTGGAGCATATTTCTGTAAACACCATGCTCCAACGCTCCTTCGGCAAAGTTTGCAATTTACCATTGAATGAGTTCGGCAAGATAAGCGATTTGCCGGAAGAACTTGCCAACGCAAAGTTCATTGTCATAACCCATGTGCAAAGCGAAATCGGCGTAATGCAGGATATTCCGGAGCTTATGCCGAAACTCCGTTCAGCGGCACCCCGAGCAGTGATATTGCTGGATATGGTGCAATCCAATATGGTTTACGATTTTCCGGCAACGGCGCTGCTGCCGGATCTTTTGCTGGTTTCGGGGGTAAAAATGGGTTCCAACAGCGGTGCGGCACTGCTGGCAATGGGGAAAGCTGCCGGTTTGCTGAAAGATAAACTCCACACTTTGCGGCACAAACTCTACCGCATCGGCAGAAACAACATTGCTGAAGCGGCGGCGTTGGTGCTGGCAGCGCAAGTTAATGGCGTGGAAAGAGTTGAAAGATATTTATTGATTTGCCGGATCAACCGTTTTCTGCGGGAAAAACTGGATGGCATGATCCTGCCCAACGGCAAAAAGTGTATAATGACCGTTCCGGCAAGCGACAGTGCTGCTAATATATTGCACATTATTCTGCCGGGTTATCAGGCGGGAGTGCTGGTGCGGATGTTCAGTGCGGAGGGCATTATGCTTTCCTCCGGCAGTGCCTGTCAGTCGGAGAGCGATGAACCAAGCAAGGTATTGCAGGCATTGAATTACAGCAAAAGCGATTCTTACAGCGGTTTACGCATTTCCATAGCCGGCAGCAACACCATGAAAGAAGCGGAAACACTGCTTGCAAAGTTGGAAAAAATTCTGAAAAATTATTGATATAACAGGAGCGTATCATGTTTAATATACCTGTAACATTCTGGTTGAGCCAGGCTTTGGACAACGACAATACCGAACTCTTTAACGCTTTGCAGGAACTTGCCGCCGCCGGGGGCAAGTATGCGGTGCTTTCCCACACTTGGATAAGCTCCATAATGCTTGATCACAAACTTGCCAAAGTTCTGGAAAAATTGCTGGCTGATTGCAATATAACTTTGCACGACTGCCATTCGCCTTTCGGCGGAGTGCTGGATTTGAATGTACCGGATCAGTCATTGCGCCGCCAGATGCTCTTACGCCACAAGCTGGCTATGGAAATTGCGGCATCTTTTGGGGTAAAGACCATTACCATCCATCCCGGGAGCGACCGCTTTTTCCCGGAAATACCTTTGGCAAAACACCTTGATCTTATGCGGGAAAGTCTGGATGAGCTGGTACCTTACGCCGAAAAGTGCGATATCATTATTGCCATTGAAAACAGCATGTCCCGGGCGGCCTGTCCGGAAAAGGTGGTCATGCTGAAAAGTGAGTATAAAAGCAAGTATCTCGGATTGTGCTACGACTCCGGTCACGCCAATCAGCTGGATAACGGCAGATACACACCCAACGGCACCATCTGGAAATACTGGCAGATGGTGGGCGCACCGGAACCGGCGTGGCAGGATAACCGCACCATATTGGAAAGTATGCTGCCGGCGATGGTCAACTGCCATTTGCACGACAACGACGGCTCCGACGACAGCCACAGCATCCCCGGCGAGGGCAACACTCCGTGGCAGCTGGTAATGGAAATGTTGAAAAAAGCTCCCCGTTTGCAGTCTGTTCAGTGCGAAGTCAAGATCGATCCCCGCTACACCATAACTCAAGTGTGCAATAAATTCAAAGAATTGGGCTTGCTGGCATGATCGGCAAACCCATGACCGGGGGGAAACCCTGGCTGCATATACTTAAATTCACCTTTCCGGTGCTGGCAGGGAGCTTGCTTCAGCAGCTCTATCAAACGGCTGATACGGTTATTGTGGGCAATTTTACCGGCGAAAGAGCTTTGGCGGCGGTGGGCACGACCAACACATTGTGTTTTTTCTTGCTGGCTATTGCCATTGGTTTTTCGGCGGGCAACGGAGTGATTTCTGCCCAGCACTTTGGAGCTGGCAAATTAAATGAGGTGCGTAAAGATGGAGCCACCGGGATCCTCTTTCTGGGGGGCTTGGGAGTGATTTTCGCCATCATTGCCATAGCGTTTTCCCGGATGGCTTACCAATATATGGTGGATGTGCCGGAAAATATTCTGCCGGAAACACTGACTTATTTCCGCATTTATGCCTTGGGATTGGTTTTTCAATATTTATACAATGCTCTGGCGGCGATCTTGCGGTCGGTGGGCGACAGTGCGGCAACGCTCTACTTTCTTTTGACAGCTTCGGTAATGAATATATTGCTGGATCTGTTGTTTGTGGCACTGCTGGGCTGGGGAGTTGCCGGGGCGGCGTGGGCAACCAATATTGCACAAGCAGCGTCGGTGGTGGCGGCGTGGGTTTATATGCACAAAAAATATGCCGTTTTCCGCTACAAAATCAGGGATCTGGTGTGGGATAATGCAGTGGCAAAAGATACTTTCCGCATCGGTTTACCCATAGCTTTGCAGCTGGTTTTTGTGGCACTGGGATTGACCTTTATCCAGCGGGCGGTGAACGGTTTCGGACAGGTTATGACCGCCACTTTCGCCGTGGGGCAGCGTATAGAAATGTATCTGCATTTGCCCTGCAACGCCTTGCAGACTACGCTGGCGACCTTTACCGGGCAGAATGTGGGAGCCAAACGCATGGACAGAGTTAAAGCCGGAGCATATCAGGGGGTGCTGATTTCGGCACTTTTCACCATGATATTGTCAGTACCGGTGTGGTGTCTGGCCGATACGCTGCCGGGATTTTTTGCTTTGAGCGATACAGCGGCAAGCTATTGCACAAGTTACCTGAAAGCCATAGCATTGGTGGTGGTGATCCTGTCGCTCTATGTGCCATTATTCGGGGTCTTTCAAGGCACCAAACACAGCTTGCTGCCCACAGTAACGGCATTGTGTGCATTGACTTTGCGGGTGATAGCAGTATACACTTTCAAAGATAGCGAATACTTCGGGCACACCATAATCTGGTGGAACCCGCTCTTCGGCTTCGGACTGGGCTGCATTATAACCTGGATATTCTACTGGTCAGGCATTTGGAAAAGGCAAAAAACATATCACTTACTTTAATTTTTTTCTGCTTTGAAGACCAAAAATTTGCAGGCAATATAATTCAATAAAACAATTGCTACCGAGATAATTATTTTGGCAATAAATGGATTTTTTACCGGGTATAATGCCATTTTTCCGCAAAGCAAAATATCGCCAAGCACAGAAAGCCCTAAGGTAAATGATCGCCAGAAAACAAATGACAAAAAATATTTGATCCCCTTTTTATCGCACTCAAATACAAAAATTCGGTTTGCAAAGTAAGAAAATACTACTGCGGCACTCCAGGCAATAGCATAGGCGGCAATATTGGGCGAAATATGTGACAGATTGCCAATTTTCAGCGGTGGAATAAACAGAACAAAAAAGGCATAGAAAAATAAGTCTACGACAGTTGTTAGAAAGCCGATTATAATGTAAAGTATTTGCTCCTTGAAACGGAGCAACCCAAATTTTTTCAAAATGTTATTTTGAAACTCTTTGATTTGTGCAAAAAATGTCATTTATACCTCTTGAATGCAGTCTTTATCCTTATACGAATCAAGTCCCAAAGCATGATGAAAGAATCTCGGAACAGCCGTACTTTTGAATCTCCATGATTGATGATTTTGACTGGAAAAGGAATTATACGCATATGAAATTTGTTTGCCAGAATAAGAGTTTCAAAATCAAAAGCAAATCCATCAACCGTACAATGTTTGAATATCCGTTCAGCAGCAGCTGCTGAATATGCCTTACAACCACATTGAGAATCCGAAACTCTGAAACCTCCGATAATCTGCACAAGCAGTAAAAATACTTTAGAACAAACTTTACGTTTGAAACTGTAACCGGCATACCCTTCCGGATGAAGTATTCTGGATCCGGTGACAAGATCTGTATAAGACTCATTTTCAAAAATTTCGGCAATCTTTTTAATTACATCTACTCCATAAGCCAAATCCGAATCGGTAAATATGCGAATATCTCCAGTCGCTGAAAGCATGGCATGTCTTACCGCATACCCCTTGCCTCTATTATCGGGATACCCCACAACTTTGACATGTGGCAATGCCATATTCAACAATATTTGCTCGCAACCATCATTACTGCCGTCATTACAGAAAATTATCTCGTAATCAGTAAAACTGTTGTCAGTCATATAATTTTCTAAATCAGTTGCTGTTTTGGCAATAACCTTTGCCTCATTATACATAGGTATACAGATAGAAATTTTCATAAACTCATTTCTTTAATTAAAAATATAACAATCAACCAGTTCGTATGAATATAACTTTTTTACTTTAGTATATATTCCGCTGCCGATTATGGCAGATTTTATTTGTTCCGGGTCAAAGCCGCTTGACCAGTATTTATTGGTATCCACCCATACAATCAGCGATTCTGACTGTTTGTTGGTAAGAATTTTTTTCAGATTTTTTAATTCAGTTGGTTCTGTACAAAAAACTTCTTTTACTTGCATAACTGCACGGCACTCCTGGGTAAGAGCGGCTGTGGAATTGTTTTGAGCCAAAAAAAGTCCGCGGCAGTTGCTGTATGATTTAAGCAGTTGCATATTCTGGTGTTCTTTTTCATAGAGCATTGAAGAACGCCGCAGTACAACATTATTTAAGCTTACAATAATCGACAGCAGCAGGATCGCCGCACTGGAATATCTGACAATACATGGATTTTTCTCAAATGTGTCGTTGATCAATACGGCAAAAAATATTACAGCCAACAGAACCATCAATGGATGGATAAAGTACATATAACGGGGTATGGCATCAAATGCCAGTAAAGCTATTACAATAAAAGTCAGCAGTACAGAAATTCCCAAGAGCCAGAACTCTTTACCGAAATTAGCGGTCAACAATCTTTTACCTTTGCGTTTTAATGAAATTATCAGCAGCACCAAAGCAAAAAATGCAGATGTCGCTGCAATTAAAAGGGCAAGTTTCCAGTTATCTGTAAGAATGGATGTTGCAAAATACGCTATGTATGCCAAACATTTTTGAGGTATTGCAGATATTTGCAGTGCATTGTCAAGGGTTTGTGCTCCAACGCGGCGGCCGCCGAAAATATGCTCAAAAACAGCCGGAAATGTAAGCAGAAACAATCCAACAGAAGAAAGCATGGTAAGTGCGTACATTATAAGCTCTTTAATTTTTTTTCCGAACAACATATGTATACAGAAAACAGCACTTAAAAAGAATGCAAATATACCAAAATAGTATTGAGTCATGCAACCGGCGTATGTTACTGCAAACAGCATAATACACTTTTTAAAATCAACTTTACTGTTGAAAATCTGCACATGCAGGTAGCTTGTCAGCAATGCAAACATTGTCAGCATCATATACATTCTTATAAAAAGCACATTATCTATTGCCAGCATGGTCCCGCCGTATAACACCAGCGTTGCCGCTGAAAGCATAACATTGCCCCGGGTGAGCTGCATAGAAATCCCCGCAAGGAGTATCTGACTGATGATAAACAATAATATGTTAAGTGCAATCGCATACCATACAGAATACGAATCCGGAAAAAATGAGCATATCGTATGCAAGGCAAAATAAAATAACGGCGGGTGAACATCGGCAACCTGATTGTTATAAACACTGGCATACAAAAATCTTTCGCCATTCTGAACTGTAAGATAATCTTTGAAATAATCTCCGCTGACCCAGCTGTTTTGAATACTTACATCCCGGTTGAGAAAGGCATGCCCAACGCTGTTTGATAAACCGAAAGAGTATATTTCATCTATAAAATAACCTTGTTTGCCAATTGCTGAATATATACAGAAAAGCATTTGCAAAAGTATTATTGCCGCAAATATTATGAAAATGCGTTTGCGAACTCCGCATATCAAAGAATCGTTCATGTTACTGTTGGAGAGTGTTTGGCAGTTCATCTGTTACCCCAGTGTTTTAAAAACAGAAAAGCAACGGCTGAACCTGTAAAAGTTCGTCGTTGCTGTAAATAATAGTTGGATTTCCGGAATGGAAATACAAGTTCCGGATATCTTGAAAAAATTCTGAAAGTTCCGGTCGGAAAAAATTCCGCTCGGGAGAAGCAAGCCTTTATTTAAAATAAAGGCTTGCTTGCTTGCTTGCTTGCTTGCTTGCTTGCTTGCTTGCTTGCTTGCTTGCTTGCTTGCTTGCTTGCTTGCTTGCTTGCTTCGGAGAAGCTGATTCGGGGCTTCGCCCCAAATGAGCTTCGCTTGCTTGCTTGCTTCGG
>JAZMZK010000020.1:0-29197 GCA_045585955.1 Victivallaceae bacterium | reverse complement strand
TTCCAAGAGCAAACCAAACAAGTTGAGGAAATATCAGCAATTCGCACCATTTGTGCGGTTTGGTAAACAACATCATTATATTACATAGCCAACACACTCCTAAAGAGAATAATGCAATAGAGAAGAATATTCTTGCGATTTTCACCTGAAACTCCAAATTTAATGTCTAATCTTAATATACTGTCTATAAAAGGTGTTTACAACCATTACTGGTATTTTTTTTGACAATTTCAGAAATGCCGTTTGGCGAATTCTCTGCCGGAACCGGATTTCAGGTAATCTTCAAAAGCAACGACTTTTTCTTTGCTGTCAAAGGCGATTGCAGTTTGAATACGCCACGGCTTGAATTTTGAGGTATGAGGCACTTCACCCGCATTGTGTTTGGCAAGGCGGGCTTGCAAATCTGCTGTACTGCCGATATAACGCTGATTTGGATGATCGATACTGCGTAAAATGTATGTGTAAAACATATTTTTTCTCCAATTCATCGCCGCATAGCCCTCCGTCGCCAAGGCTATGGAGGGCATCCTTCGCCCGCTCCGTTGCACTCCGCTTATTTTTGCAAGCAAAAAAAATCTACGGATAGCAAGAGTGGTTTGCCCTCCGTCGCCAAGGCTTTGGAGGGCATCCTTCGCCCGCTCCGTTGCACTCCGCTTATTTTTGCAAGCAAAAAAAATCTACGGATAGCAAGACTGGCTTGCCATCCGTAGCTTTAGCGAAGGATGGTGGGCGATGGGGGACTCGAACCCTCGACCTCTGCCGTGTGAAAGCAGCGCTCTAGCCAGCTGAGCTAATCGCCCTCTAATTTAGATTGTTTTTAATATAGCATGTATTTTAAGAGATTGCAACTTTATAGCTGCAAAATTCTGCAAAAAACCATATATGATCTCTCATTTTCCACTTTATGCCGGGCAAAACAGTCCTGTTTGCCGGGTGTTGCATACCGGTTCCGGAGCTTGCAAGCTGTTTGAACCAATACTCTGCGCCGGTCATTTCCGGATGATCGCCGCTGAATATCCTTCAGGGATCCTTATTTGAGCATAGCGTCTTTTGCCTTTGACGATTACCGGAACTTTATACTTGGTATCTTCCTTGCCGGTGCGGTCAAAAATATGCACGGTGAACTTTGAATCATCGCCCCAGCCGAAGTTGCCGCTGGTGTTGGTGATGATCCGTTCTTTACCGATGATATACCCTTTGCCCAGAACTATGGGCGTGGTGGGGTACATCTTGCCGGTCAAGGTGGAGTATTCCCCGGCGGTGTGGCGGTAAAAATAGTACAAACAGCCGTAATCCAGAGCTTTGAGCATATCTTTATAGGCATCAATGCTGTTGCGCACCGTTAAGTGGTCACCCAGCGATATAGGCGTATAGAGCAAGCTGCGGGTCAAATTGGTTATGCTGGCAGTTTCCACAAAGCGGATGGTTTTAAGTTCCCGCATTTTTCTGGTGAAAGGTGCTCCGTTGCCTACCAGCAGACCGTTGCCTCGCTTGATAAGTTTTTTTGCCGTATTCACCCGGAATTCTTCGGTCAGAAGCGGCACATTGCTGATCTTGCGTTTGAGCTTGTGGGTCTTGCTGTCGATTTCTCCGGAGAGTTTGTCCCAGTATTTATCCGAATAGCTGTAAAGGAGTTTGGAATACTCCATTTCGTCCCAGTAAATAGCATCTGCTCCATGCTTGAAACGCAGTTCCAGCAGTTCATCCTGCACGGCAGCAAATTTGCTGCCGCTGTACGGTACAAACAAGGGGTAAAGTCCGCCCCGGTAGTCGGCATGTTTGCCGGTGGCATCAATAAGTTTATCGTCAGCATAACGCTCCAAATCCCCCTTGCCGTTGGAAATAAAACAGTGGTAATAGGGCAGAACTTTAAGCTCCGGCTTGACCGTTTTAAGCTTCTTTATCGTGTCACTCCAGAACGATACATCGGTTTGAGCGTATTTTGTTCCATGCCGTGCCATACCGCCTTTTGTCCCCAGCGTGCCATAATCAAAGGGTACACTTAAGGTGGCAATGGTGTAATTACAGGATTGCATGCGTTTTTTCAAAAACTCCATCGATTCCCGGGTGCGGGTGCTGAAAAATCCGCCGGGGCCGGGAATCGTGAAGTTCACATTCCACGCCTTGCGGATGCGGTTGATAAAAAGCCAGTAGTCGGCGTATTCCAGCGGGTAAAGTTCCACAGCAACTTCCAGTGTGCGTTTGGGAGTCAGCACCAGGTGATTATTGTTTACACCAATAACATCGCCGAAGCGGAAAAAATAACTGTTGCACTGGGTCACATCGTCCCCTGCCGCCAGCCCGATGCCGCACGCCTGACCGGTTGCCAGTACTGCCGGGTGTGCCGGTTCCCGGGTCTGCAATCTTTTGCCCATTGCCGGATAACCGCAAACCCACGCTTTCTGCATATTTTTGACCTGTATGCTGTGTTTATACATCACCGGCAGATCCTTGTCGGTCAAGTTGGTGATTTTATCTTTTACTATAATGTGGTCGGCAAGTTTTTCCACGGTACGCTCCACGGTAAAATCCCGGCTCTTGAGCATGGCTTTGCCATTTTTAAGGGTTACAATGCCATCGCCCTTGCTGCCAAACTTTGCCCACGCCGGTTTGAGGGTGGAAAATTCGCTGACCAGATCATATTTTATATCAATAAGTTTGATTTCCACGCCGCCCTTGCCGGTAAGTTTGGCTTGATACGGGACTTTTTCATTAAGACATGGGTCAATAACAGGCAGTTTGCCTTTGGGTGCCGGTTTCAAAGTCGAGCGTAACGGCTGATAGCTTTCGCTCGAAAGCTGAAAACTGCACTTGAGGTCGTTATCTTTTATGGGAGAGTAGATGATTTCCAGCGATTTCTTGCCGCTTATATCAAAAACATATTCGCAGGGGTCGATCTCGCTGCCCGCACTGTAAAAAGCGGGGTAGTTTTTGCCGGCAAGGTTGCCGTAAGTCACAAACCACTTATCCTGACTGCCGGTAATGCCCAGATTGGTTATTCCGAACTGGATGGTTTTATCCCGGTTCAGACAATCCTTGATTGCCAGCCGTTTACCGTCAAGCATAACTTGCATAACGCGGGTGCCGCCGTGAAACCGCTTGTTTTTGCCCTCCAACGCCGCCCGGAGTTTGAGAGTGCGCGCCTTTCCGGCAATATTTTCCGGCAGATCAAAAACAATTTTCCTGTTGTTTTCAGTCAAAGTGTAAACCTTTGAAGAATAGAGTGTTTTCACCGCCAGAGCATTACGGTCAAAAGTGCCGTCGGCTCCGGCAAAAACGCCTTCCAGCAATCTGCCGATGTTCCACGGCTTGCCCCGGCTCTGCAAATTGCTTGCCGTAAAGATGCTTTCCTGAGCGACCCCGTCGGAATCGCTCAACAATATATCGAACCGGAACCGGTCATGTTTTTTGGGGGCTTTGCCCAGCATGCTCCAGGGGATCGCCGCCTCCAGCTTATAGCCGTTGGCGGTGCGTTTTGCTCCGATGCGGATGCCGGAAGGATCCTTGTTGACCGGAGCAAAAACCACCGCTTCGGGAGCAACATTCTTAAAGTTCCCCGGCGAAAAGATGAAACACCAGACATTTTTATTTACCCGCTTGGCAGTGTAGGGGTATTGCACAGCCAGCATAACATGGTCGCCTTTCCAGAGATCCTGCCCGTAGTTGGATTGATCGACCTTATCGTCGCAAACATCGGCAGCAAGGTATAAGTTGGCGTTATCGTAGCCGATGACCGCCGTTCCGGAGTGGCTTTTTACACCCCGCCAGGCGTTTTTACCATAATAGAGTTGTTGAGCCGAGTTGAATTTCATCATGCCTGCCAGTTGCGCCATGCGTTCCATGGAGCCATCCACTTCCGGCGGCGGATCGCCCACAAATGCCACCGGTTTGATATTATCCCCGGCAGCAAATGCCGACAATGCCGCCAGCAAAGCCAGACTAAAAAAAGATTTTTTCAGAAAACCAATCATATCTATTCACCTTTTGTTCAAATACTTATAAAAAAAGCCCGCATACCTTCCGGCACGCAGGCTTGCAATACTCTAAACTCTGTCAGTCAATAATAACTGAATCGTCGTAGAAGAATCCCCACGGGTTGTGTTCCAAATCCATCACCCATGCCGGACGCATCATCGGCCCATAGCCCCAGCCGTAATCATCCGGGTCGTCGGTACAGCCGGGCAACGGCATCGGGAAGGTGATAATATCAGCCACGCCCACGCAAACCCGGGCAATGGTAAAGCAGACACCCCGCAACACACCGTAGGTAATGCCGGGAATGGAGCCCATATTCTGATTGACATCATAAGGCTGTTTCAAAAGTTCCAGCGGGCCGAACGCCACATTGGCAATACCGCGCCCCAGTTTGGTCAGCGGTCCGGAACCATCATAATCATCGTAAGCGGCAACCGGGGCGGTAAACGCCGCAAGCATAAACACGACCAAAAGCATCTTGAAAGTTTTTTTCATTACCCTATTCCTTTGTTTCAACAATTTAATAAAAAAATATTCACGCCTACAATATAAACATCATATTGCAAAAAAGCAAGAGCAAAATAGAGTTTTTTTGCAACTTTCAGAAAAAAAAGTCTTTAACAGGCGGTTTTTTTCCTGTTTTGTGCTATATTTAAGTGCAGTAAAGTGCAAACAGTAAAAAAAAAGGAGCTGTTGATGAGCGATAATAAAAGTGCCGATCGCCTGAAAGGGCTGACTCTGTTGAGTGCCAACGAACGGCGTTATCCGCAAAAGCCGGAAGATGCCCGGTTGGAAACCTTTGAGAATCTTTATCCCGAAAATGACTACATCATAACCTTTGACTGTCCGGAATACACCAGCTTGTGCCCCGTGACCGGTCAGCCTGATTTCGGTCATATAATCATAAGATATATCGCCGATAAACGGTGTATCGAAAGCAAATCGCTTAAACTCTACTTGTTCAGTTTCCGCAACACCCCCACTTTCCACGAAGAGTCGGTGAACCGGATCCTCAAAGATATTGTTGAAGCCTGCAAGCCCCGCAAAGCCGAAGTTGTGGGTCTGTTCCGTCCCCGGGGCGGTATTGCCATAAATGTCAAAGCCACTTTTGGAGGTAAAATAGATGAGTGAAATCAAATTTATTGAAAATGGTTCCGTTACCAGCGTGCCCGGATTCAAGGCAAGCGGTATTACCTGCGGACTGAAAAAATCCGGCAATCCGGATATGGCGCTGGTCTTTGCCGAAAAACCTGCCAACTTTGCCGGGGTCTTCACCAGTTGCGTATTTGCCGCAGCTCCGGTCAGAGTTTGTCAGAAAAAGGTGCGTTCTGCTGCCGCGGCTCAAGCCTTTATCATCAACTCCGGCAACGCCAACGCCTGTACCGGAGCTGCCGGTCTGGCCAATGCCGAAAAGATGTGCGCCTTGACCGCTGCCGAATTGAACATCGCTCCCGAAAGCGTTTTGGTAGCTTCCACTGGCCGTATCGGCGTACAGATGCCCATGGATATTATCGAAAAAGGCATCAAACTTGCGGTCAGCGGTCTTGCTGCCGACGGCGGAAATCAGGCGGCAAAAGCCATTATGACCACTGATACTGTGCCCAAAGCGGCGGCAGTTTCCGTAGAGATCGCCGGTAAAACCGTTACCCTTGGCGCCATCTGCAAAGGTGTGGGCATGATCGACCCGCACATGACGGTTGCTCCTCACGCCACCATGATCTGCTGCATCACCACCGATGTAAAGTGTGACAATGCTCTGTTGGAAAAACTCCTTGCCGACAATGCCGACAACAGCTTCAACCGCATCACCGTTGATGGCGACATGAGCACCAACGACAGTTGCGTGATCTTTGCCAACGGCGCTTCCGGCGTAACTCTGGAAGAAAATTCTGCCGATACAGCCGCATTTAAAGCCGCTCTGCTTGCCCTGATGCAGAACCTTGCCCGCAAGCAGGTTATGGATGGCGAAGGTGCCACCAAATTTATCGCCATCGAAGTTGATGGCGCCCCCGATAACGAAAGCGCCAAACGCCTTGCCGAAGCCGTCGGCAACAGCCTCTTGTGCAAAACCGCATGGTTCGGATGTGACCCCAACTGGGGACGCATCGTTGCCGCTTTGGGGTATGCCGGAGTCAAGTTCGATCCCGATAAGGTGGATGTTTTTTACGACGACAAGATCGTAGTAAGCAAGGGCGGCGATGCCGGAACTCCCGAAAAAGAGCTTGCAGCGATTCTGGAAAACCGGGAAGTCACGGTAAAAGTGCATCTCAATCAGGGTAATGGCGAGTATTGGGTCTGGACCAGCGACATCTCCTACGAATATGTAAAGATCAACGCCGAATACCATACTTGAGGCAAGCAATCTTGCGGGAAATCTCGCGCCTTGCAAAACGCGACCTTTCCTCGCAATATTGCTTGCCTGGGCGTTGTGTAGCGGCGAACCCTTCGGCTTGTCACGGCGTAGTACAACGAAGCCGGATCACATACAAAAGTATGCCTTGTCGCGGCGTAGTGTAACGAAGCCGGATCCCTCTCTTGTTCGCCTTGCAAAACGCGACCTTTCCTCGCAATATTGCTTGCCTGGGCGCATTGCCGGGCAACAGACACAAACGGACTTAGACGGACTTAAACGGACATTGCATCATTAGCCGCCACGCATACGCTCGCCGACAGCTTGGCGGCAAGAGCAGTCCGTATTCGTCCGTAAAAGTCCGTAGCTGTCCGTTTTGCCGCCAGCAACCGCACTGCCGGGCTTGCCTGACCACCATCGGCAAGTTTTTTTTGACTCATTTTGCAGTTTGCAATTTGCAAAAATCAAAAAGTGGGTTATATTAAGTGTTATATGGTTTGCGGCGGGTTAGCTCAGTCGGTAGAGCAGCGGAATCATAATCCGCCTGTCGCTGGTTCGATCCCGGCACCCGCTACCACGATTTTTCAACAAGGCTGTCGATTGGCAGTCTTGTTTTTTTGTGCCTTTTTTCCAATGCACTGTTCCCCATATTGGTTGATACACAGTAAAGATATTGGATATGACTTTTTAAAACTTGAACGGCATTTATCTTTTTGAAGCTGCAAAAAGATAAATGCCGGAGAAAGTGGCGCAGTGTATTTTACAAAAATTCCGGTGCCAGAAGTTCTATTTTGTTGGTCATTATGCCTTTGGAACCCAGTGCAACGAGTCCTTTAGCTTCGGCAGGGGCATCGGAATAAAAGATGTTGTCCCGCAAATTGAGCTTTTTGCAGAGTTCGGCTGTTTCCGCAGAAAAATACGCCCTGACCGGCTGCACATAGCGGCAGTTCAAACTTTTGCACAGAGCCAATGACTCGGGTGTGGCACGCTCTTTCATGGGCGGGGTAAAGCAAATTTCTATATCACCGGCATAATCCCGGGTTGCCTGAAAGGTATCCTGCCACGCAATAGTAAGATAGCCGGTTTTTTCCATATTGTACTTTTTATACAGGCGGCAAATCTCTTTGATACCATTTTCATCGGGCTTGCCGTTGAGCTGGATATTCATGCAGACTTTGCCGGAAAACTTTTGCAAGACTTCTTCAAAGGTGGGTATTTCGCAAACTTCATACATGGGGTCATCGTGTCTTTCGCCATGATGAAAATAGCTGTAATTGTAACTCTTCAGTTCCGTTAAAGTAAGCTCTTCGGGGCGACCGCTGCCGTTGGAGGTGCGGTCAATGGTTTTATCGTGCAAAACCACCGGCACGCCGTCCTTGCTTACATAAAGGTCGAACTCAATAAAGTGCGTATGTGCTTTGATTGCCGCTTCAAACGCCGGAATGGTGTTTTCGGGGAACTCAAAAGAGGCCCCCCGGTGAGCGGTCAGCACGGTTCCCGGGTAGTTGAAAAGCTCGTTAAGATCCATCATAATTCAACCTCAAGCGAACAAATTTTTCAGCTTGGCGGCGCAGTTGCTGGTTATGCCGTCTACGCCGTAATCAATAAATCTTCTGGCTTTTTCGGGATCGTCCACCGTCCAGATATCCATGGTAAATCCGGCAGCGTGGATTTTTTCCACATAGGCTTTGTCCACATTGTCAGCTGCGCAAAGATCCAGCCCGTCGGCTTTGCACGCCTGCATCCGGGCGATGGCTTCTTCGGCTGTCACAGTGGGATTGCCGCCAATGAGCAGCAAGGCACGCCGTTGGGGGGCGGCTTCTTTGTAAGCCTTGACCACTTCGTCGCCAAAACTTATCATGGTGAACTGTTCTGCGGGGATCTTTGACTCTTCAATAAGTTTGATAAGCTCCGGTGCCACGCTTACATCGCCCCGCTTGATCTCCACATAATACTCCCGATCGCCCAGATACTGAAGGGTATCGGTCCAGAGGGGAATGCGGGTATTCCGGAACCCGGCAATGTTGTTGGATACATCTATTTTCTGCAGATCATCAAAGGTGGTGGCATTGATCTCTGCATTGACCTTTTCGCCGCTTACCCGGAGGGTGTTGCCATCGTGATTGCAGACGATCTTGCCATCGGCAGTAAAGTATATATCGCACTCCATACCATCACTTTGCCGTTCCAGCGACAAAGCGAATGCCGGAAGCGTGTTTTCCGGAGCATCCAGTGATTCGCCCCGGTGGGAAATAAATTTTACACTCATAACAAATCAAACCTTATTTAACAACTATTGTTCCGGCGGCGGTTTTGCCCGATGCCAGACACTTTACAGTAACTTTTACGCTGTTGCCTTCCATGTTAGCTGCGGCGATCTCTTTGAACTCAAGCACACCCTTTTCTGCTGCGTAGAAGCCGCTGCCGGGCAGGCGTTTGCCATTAACATCGGTCAGCGTGACTTCCAGCGGCAGACAGGCTTTGACCGGCTGTCCGGCAGAGTCAAGCACGCAGATATCGAACTTGAATGCTTTGCCCTTTTCAATGGCGGCGGGAACTTTGATCGCTACACTGGCAATGGGTTTTTCCAGCAGCAGCACCAGTGTACCGTCGCCCGCAGCCAGGTCAACATCAAAGCTGACAGCGTTTTTGCCCTGCTTCAAGGCAACAGCCTGATGTTTGACCAGGTCGTAAGCAGCCTTGGCGGGGTGGTTGACGGTGATTTTGCCAGCCAGCGGCAAGCCCTTTTCCATAACCAGCCGCCACTGCCCCATGTAATCGCCGAAAGTACGCTTGTCGTTGAGTACAAATACATAGTCCGCCTTGTCGCAGCCCCGGCGGCGTACCACCAGATCCTGCGAAGTGGCGGCAACCGGTACTTTGTAACCGGCGGCAATGGCGTTGCGGATCTTCATGCCCAGAGCTTGAAGAGCTTTTTTGCTGCCTGCGGGGTCGTTGTTGTCCCGGCGGAAACTCTTGATGCGTACATCCACCATGATCGCCGGAGCGGTGAATTCATCGCCTACGAGGATCACGCCTTTTTTACGCAGTTCGCGCAATTTTGCAAGGATAACTTCGTCCACTACTTCCATACCCGGCAGTACCAGAACTTTCAGATCTTTGATGAACTTTTCGTCCAAAAGGTGTTCTTCGTAAAGGATACCGGTCTGCAAGTTTGCCCACGAAAGTGCCAGATGGATATCTGCCACCCAGTTGCGGCTCCAGCCGCTGGAAAAGTGCCGCGGTGCGTAGAGTGCCGAAGCGAAACTTTCGAGAATCCCCACTTCCACCGGGCGTTCCTGCACTTTGGGCAGAATTGCCCCCAGCGGCAGGATAACACTCTTGTTCAACTCTGCCAGCCGCTTGGCGGCAGCCCGGTTGGTCAGGCGGTAACCGCCAGCCATGCCCCGGGTCAGCAGCGAGCCGGAACCGTGGTACATGATGCCGTCCAGACGGCGGCTGATCTTGCTCCACAAAGCAATGCTCAAAGCATCTTCAGGTATACTTATATAGCTGGCATTGGGTTCATCATTGACCCAGTCGGGCATATTTTCGACCTTTTTGTTTTTGGGGGCACTGGCACTGCGGTACCAGATGGCCTGGGTCATGCTGTAAATCTTCTGACCGGGGCGACCTTGAGCCATAGCGATAACTTCGTCAGTAGCCTGACCGATCTTGATGGGGTCGGGGTTGGTGTAGGTCCACTGGTTGATCGCATCCACGCCGCCGCCGGAACCCCACAGCGGGGGAACCCGGGTAACGGGGTCGTAGAAAGTCAGGAAGTTATCTCGCTTTATGTGTTTGTGATAAGCCTCGGTAATGGCAGTGTGCAGCGGGTTCCAGCCGTCGCCGTCTTTCCAGATCCAGCGGTAGAAGATCATTTCCGGCGAATTGCGTTTGATCACCCGATCCCACGGAAAGTCGTCGATGAGTGTATGGGGCAGCGGTCCGCGGCCGGTAATGCCTTTGGGTATATCGAATCCGGCAGCTTTGCGGAAGTTTTCCGGCTCCACGCCGCCCCAGCTCAAACCACTGTTGCCGCGGATCTCGCTGTTGGAAAGTACACCGGTCCAGGCGGGGTGTTCGCCCAGCGATTTGGCAGTATCGGAGGCGACCCGGCTGAATTCGGCTATAACTTCGGGGTGCGAGGCTTCCAGAGCGTTCCAGGTTTTGCCGTCTTTCCGGGTACGCAGATAGCGTTTTTTAGTAAGAAAACGATATTTACCGTAGATCCGTTCCCACAGCCAGACGCCGCTTTTAAGCGAATTATCCAGCGAGTTGATGCTGGCAATCTTGTTGGCGGCGGTGTATTCTCCGGAAATGGGCGTAAAGGTGGTATTAGTGTGGGTAAAACCGGCAGCCTTCAAGCGGCTGGTTATATCGCCGCCCCACATCATTACCGGGTAGTTGGGGGTCTTGCCTTCAGAGATATAATACTCAAGTTTGTTTTCTGCCAGCACTTTACCGGCAGCGTCGGTAACTGCGGCATCAAAGGCGTAATCGCCGGGGAGCAGAGTTGTATTTATATCGAGAGCAAATTCAGCGGGTTCGCCGGGTTTTACGCTTTCAACGGCAAAATCTTTCTTGAAGCCGCAGGGCGAGGAAACCGCCACTTTCAGATTTTTAACTTCGGCTTTACGGGTGTGCACATTGAAATAGAGTTTTTTATCCTGTTCGCCCCGGATAAAGGCACCCCGCTTGGTGAAATCACGGGTAACGCTTATATCGTTGGCGGCTTTGGTCGACATACGCACCGCACCGATAAAGCCTTCAAAGGGCCGGTGCCCGGAGCTGATTCTGTCGCCGAGTACCGGAGTACGCCCGGCAGTTGCCATAGTTCCGTAAGGCATGGGGAATTTGTTGATGAATTTGCCGTTGCAGTAGAATCTTGCCATACCTTCGGCATCAAAGTCAACTGCCAACTCATACCATTTGCCGAAATCCATATAAAATACGCCGCTGGAAGCCGAGGCACTTCTTTTGCCGAAGCCCAGATTCAAGCTCATGCGGTAGGCTTTATCGCCCCGGTCGACCAGTTCAAACATCATGCCTTTATGTTCACGGGATTCCTGATATTTGCTGTCAAAAAGCAGCATTTTTTCTCTGCCTTTGAGCACAACATGCTGTTTGGCATCCAGCATAACGAGCATCTGCAGGCGGAATCTTCCGGCAGGGGAGAGGAGTCTGGCACCGCCCTTGACTTCCGCACCGGAGGCTTTGCTGATAACATTTTTTGCCGGGGCATTGATCTGCAACGCTCCGGAATCACCGGCTTGCACCAGTTTGGTGGCACCCCGGAGTTTCAGCTCATTTTTCTTGGCAATGGTCTGCAAAGTGTTATTAAAATTCCATTCGGCAACGGTTTTGTAACCTTCCGGAACGGGCTGCAAAGCGGGCTTGTCAGGCACTTCCTGATTGGCCTGACTCATTTCCACAGCCTTGACTTTGACCGGTTCGGCAGTACGCAAAGCTGCTTTTTTTATCACCCCGGCAAAGGGGCTTCTGGTGGAGCTGATTCGGTCACCGATGACCAATGCTCGGACTGCCGGAGCAATCTTGCCGCCTTCAAATTCCACAGTATTTTTGTTTTTGTCATCCCAGATAAAGGTGGCAAAACCTGCCGGGTCGTAGCGGAAAAGCAAGGTGTAGAGTTTGCCATCTTCGATTTTGATTGCTTTACCGGCGATCTGGGTGGTGTGGTCGCCATAGCCGAAAAAGACTGCCGGCTGCATGGAATTTTTGCTGAAACGCAAACGCACCAGAAAACCGGAATTAAACGCTTTTTTGCTGCCCGGTTTGGTGTTGAAATAGTATTTGCTGTCAAACAAAACCGCTTCTTTGCGTTTGGTGTTGGGGAAAAATTTGGAGAAATCGGGCTTGAAAGTCATTTCCAGCTCAAAAGCTCCTGCCGGAGTCAGTTCTGCGTAACGCTTTACGGCAGTGACCCCGGCATTGACATCTTTACCCGGATCAATGCACACCAAACCTTCCGGGGTTTGTTGAGCAAATTTCGCATCCCGTATTTTAAGCTCGAATTTACCGTCGGAGGATTTCAAGCCTTTGGTGAAATCCCATTCCGCAATAACTGCAGCGGAAAGCACCCCGCCGCTGAGCAGCAACGCTGCTGCAAGAGATAATATCTTCATATCATTTATCCTTATGATTTACTTACTTTTTCTCTGCCGGAGTCGGAACCGGAGCAGGAGCCGGAGCTTCCACGCTGCTCAACACGATCTTGCTGATGATGCCTTTGAACGGCATCCGGGTCGAACTGTAACGGTCGCCGATGACCAATGCACGCCCTGCCGGAGCAAGGCTGGCAGCATTGGTGATCTTGCGGATGGTGGGTTTGCCGCCATCCCAGCTGAAAGCGGCGGTACCGGCGGCGGGATCGTATTTCATTTTAAAGGTATAAAACTTGTTTTCAACCTTTTTCACCCAGTTGCTGGCTACGGTAACGGTGCGGTCGCCCAAGCCCAGATAAACGGTTGCTGAAACCGTATTGCCCGCAAGATTGGCACGCACCATCAAGCCGCTGTGAAAGGCGGGCTTATTGCTTTTGTGGTAGTAGTAATATTTATTGTCCAGCAAAACACTGTACTTGGTTTTGCCTTTAGGGGCATATTCATTAAAGTCCGGCTTGAAGGTGATTTCCAGCTCAAAGGCTCCCTGGGGAGTCATTTCTTTATATGTTTTGTCAAGAGTTGCCCCGGCATCGGTATCGGGTTTGGCGGGGAAAGAGAACTCCGCACCTTCGGCAGTGGTTTTGACCAGAGCCGCCACCCGGGGCTTAAAGGTATATTTGCCGTCGGTGGAGGTCATGGATTTGGTAAAATCCCATTCAGCAATGACAGCAGCACTGACAGCAGAACAGGCGAGAACAAGGATTGCGGCTATTACGGAATTTTTCATAGTTATACTCTCTTTCACTTTTATTTAAGGATTTCCACATGCACCGGCCGCCAGATACCGCCGGCAGCTCCGGTATCTTTGACCCGGACTGTCAGCACATTTTCAGCACCGAACTTGACCTCTTTGGTGGCATCCACCGCAAAGTATTTGTTATGACCGGCAACGCCGATATCGTGGCAGCCCAGATAGATGCCGTTGAGCCAAACCCATGCACTTTCGTCCACGCCGGAGAACTGGATCTCCACAGCGTTGTGAGCAACTTTTTTGGGCATGGTAAAGCGGATGCGGTACCAGCCGATACCGTCGTAATCGCCGAAGCCCTGATTTTCCCAGTAGCCGTATTTGATGGGCTTCCACTTGCCGGGATTGCTGACCTTTTTTGCATAGTATTTGTTTTTTTCGGTATGCCCCTTGGCTCCGGGGTCGGTGATAAACCGCCACTTGTTGTCGTCAAGCTTCCAGCGTTTTACCGAAAGTATTTCGTGGTCCCAGCCCGGGTCGTTACGCAGCAGTTTGATTTCACGCTTAAAGGGCCAGCTGGCTTTGCCCGCCAGCTCCCGGATGGAGAGTTCCGGGTCTTCGGCGGCGATCTTGGTCAGAAAACTGTTCAAGCTTGCATCTTTTTTCGCCAGAGTGCAAAGTGCTGATACTGCGGTGGTTCTGACCATCATATCTTTATCGACTGCCGCTGCTTTCAGCACCTCTTTGGCTTGGGCACCTTTGGCTTTGGCATAAAGATAAGTAGCGTAACGCCGGATCTCCGGGTCTTTATCTTTAAGGTACTTGGCGGCTTTGTCGGCATTTTCGCCGCACTCACGGGTGAATGCCTGACGGCGTGCCACGGCATCCGGGGTTGCTGCCTGCAAAAGAGGCAGAAGCCCCAAGGCTGCAAGCACGATCAAGAGAGTTTTTTTGTGCATGTTTTTTCCTTCTTGATTATTTAAATAGTCTGTGAATTCAAATGAGTATGGTAAAGAGTATAACACACTTTTTGTAAAATTTCAACATTTATATCGCAAAAAAAGATATTTTTGTTGTTCAGTAATTTAATTTTCCCGGAACTGTTATATATTCCGGAATAGTGTTATTTGCTTTTATCAAATGGAGTGTTATAGTAATGTGTACAACTCTTTTTAGCTTGATAAACCGCATTATTCCGGAGGATTTTACAAATTATGGAAACGCCGAACCGTGCTATACTTATTGATGCCTATTCCCAGATTTTCCGGGTCTTTTACGCTATTATGCACTTGAGCCGGAAAGATGGCTTCCCCACCAACGCCCTTTTCGGCTTTGCCCGCTTGCTTATGCAGATCGAAAAAGAGTATGCTCCAACTGCCGGGGCGATGTTTTTTGACTGCGGCAAGCCCGCTTTCCGGCTGGAACTCTCTCCGGAATACAAGTCCAACCGCCCCCCCATGCCCGAAGAGTTGAAAAAGCAAATGCCCCTTTTGCGGGAACTTGCGGAACTTTTCGGCTGGCAGGTGTGCGAGTGCAAAGATTACGAAGCCGACGACCTTATCGGGGCGGCAGTCAAAAACAGTTCGCTTGATACGGCAATAATTTCGTCGGATAAAGACCTTTCGCAGCTTATTGATGACCATTGCATTATGTTTATTCCTGCCCGCAGCGGCGGCGGTTTTGAAGTCCGCAACTGCGAAGAAACGCTCAAAAAATTTGCGGTAACGCCCGATCAAATCGTCGATTATCTTGCGTTGCTGGGCGACAGCTCCGATGCGATCGAAGGGGTGCCGGGCATCGGGCCCAAAACGGCGGCAAATATCTTGAACGAATGCGGCTCGCTGGAAAGGTTTTTTGCAGAACCCGGAATGTTGAAAAACGAAAAACTCCGCACCAAACTTTGCGAAAATCAGGAACGCATCCAGCGGAATATAAAACTGGTATCGCTCCGCACCCAATGGCCGGAAAGCGAGTTGGGCGAATTGGGTAAATGGTTGGAAAAACGCCCCCCAAATTGGCAGAAAATCGCTGGATTTGCTGCCGAATACGAGCTTAAAAGCATCCTTAAAGATATGCCAAAAGAGTTTGTCAAAACTCCGGCAGAGCCGGTTGAAGCTGCTGCGGAAAAAGCGGAAACTCCCGCCGCTGCTGACGACCTTTTCAGCTGGAGCAATGCTCAAACCGCAGCTGAAGCCGCTCCGGCAAAAGCGGAAAAATCCGATAAATCCGATGCCCCCTTGCAAGGTACACTTTTTTAAGGAGATGTTATGCCTGATTTAAGTTTGATTGCCATAGAAAAGCAAAAGCACCCCACCTTGTCGGCAGAAAGTCCTTTCAATATCGACTACATGTACGCCCGCAAACCCACCAGCACCTATTCCGGCGATATACATTACGCTTTGCAGCTGGGTATCCAGCTCACCGGTTCAGCGGAGATCGTCTACGACAATTACTCCCGTATCTGCCGCCCCGGCGACTGCTGGTGGACAATGTGTTGGGAACCCCACGCCTGCCGGATATTGGAAAAACGCTCCTTTATTGTGGCAGTGAATCTGGAAATGAACGCTCTGGGTTCCGTTGACCCCTTCGGCGGCTGCCACTGGCTGATGCCCTTTACTTTGCAGCCGGAAGAGCGCTATGTGCCTGCCAATGATCAGGAACGCAGCAAGTTTTTAAACGCCGGCCGTCAGCTTTTTCACTGGAACAGCCGCCGCAACGCCTATTGGCAGCAAAAGAGCTGGCTTTTGATCAACGATCTGGTATTAACTGCCATAAGCAAGCTCAACCGTATCCAACCGGTGATCGCCGAACAGGCGGTCACGGCAGGCGATAAATTTGCCCGGCTGCGTCCGGCGATCGAGCTGGCACGCTCCTGCGATGCCGAACCGGTAACACTGGCTAAAGCGGCAAAGGCGTGCAGCTTGAGTGCCAGCAGATTCAGCGAGCTTTTCCGGGAAGCGTTGGGCAGCAGCTTCGGGCAGTTCGCCGCCCGGGCAAGGATCAGTCAGGCGGCGCGGGATATAGCCACAAGTAATATGGCGGTGGAAGAAGTCGCTGCCAAGTGGGGATTTTTTGACAGTTCCCACTTTTGCCACGCCTTCAAAAAAATCTACCAGTGTTCGCCCTCGGAATTTCGCAAAAGACGCCACGATGTACGGGTGTTGTAAGGAGTAAAACATGCAAAAAGTTTTCTGCAAAAAATTTACGCTGATTGAACTGCTGGTTGTAATTGCTATCATTGCCATACTTGCGGCGATGCTTTTGCCCGCTCTTTCGGAGGCCCGCAATTCGGCGATAGCCATCAACTGCGTAAGCAATATGCGGCAGATCGGTTTGGCGTGCAATCTTTATGCTGACGAAAGCAAAAATTATTTCCCTATTGCCGATACCGATCCGGCGTGGCAAACCGACAAAGGCTGGGCGAATTTGCTGCATTATTCGCAAAATACGCCCAAAAATGTCTTTATCTGCCCCCGGGAAGACCGGCGGGAGTTTTCCTATTCCATAAACTACCGGGAGCCTTTTCAGCGGGCGGGTGATAAATTTGCCAGCTGGAACCGGCTCTACCTTGACCGCACCACCGCCGGAGCAAGCAATATAATATTGGTGGAAGAGAGCGATACAAACATGTTTTCTGTAACCGACTGCGATCAGGATAATTACACGCAGGATACCGAACCCAAAGACCCCAACCGGCACAACGGCTTTGCTGTATTGTTCGGCGATTGCCACGCCGAACGGCTGAAAAAGTATGATTTCAACACCATAACCTATTACTCCGACCGTTTTTCCAAGTGGCTGGAAAGCAATCCCTACGGCGGAAGATGATTTTTGGCAAAATGGATGACAATATTCTGACCTTGAAAAAGACTCGCAATCTGTTTGAAAAACTCCTGCGGTTTGCCCGTTTGAGCGACAGCGTAAGGCTCAAGCGGGAGTGGAACCGCCTTAATCTGCGGGAGCTGCCGCCGGAAACCGTGCTGGAAGGTACTCAACTTTTGAGTGTAAAAAAACTCCTTGAACGGTCGGGAAAGGCTTCGGAGCGGTCGCTGAAACCTTTTGCGGAAAAACTCCATGTGGAATTTCCGGAAGCCTTGCCGGTAACGGCTCATGCTCAAGAACTTATTGAGCTTATCCGCAACAATCAGGTGTTGATCGTAGCCGGTGCCACCGGGTCGGGCAAAACCACCCAGCTGCCGAAGATGGCGCTGGCTGCCGGGTGCGGAACGCTGGGCAGGATCGGCTGTACCCAGCCCCGGAGGTTGGCGGCATCCAGTCTGGCGCACCGGGCAGCGGAAGAGATGCAGGCGGAATTCGGCTGCGAAGTGGGCTACAAAGTAAGGTTCGACGATCACACCTCCGAAAACACCGTGGTAAAATTTATGACCGACGGCATATTGCTTGCCGAAACCCGGGACGACCCCGATTTACTGCAATACGACTGCATTATGCTCGACGAAGTGCATGAACGCAGTCTGAACATAGATTTTCTGCTGGGATATTTGAAAAGACTTCTGCAGAAACGCCGCAATCTGAAGTTGATAATCTCGTCGGCAACGCTGGAAAGTCAGAGCTTTGCGGAGTTTTTCAACAACGCTCCTTTCGTGGAGATCGAGGGCCGCACCTACCCCATCGAAGACTACTATATGGAGCCGTACAAAGATGAGGAACTTTCTGACCACATTGCCCGTGCCGTGGAATTTATCACCGAACTGGATCCCCGGGGCGATATATTGGTGTTTCTCCCCGGCGAGCGGGAAATCAGGGATGCCAACGAACTTCTGACCGGTCGGCAGCTTGCCCGCACCGAACTTATTCCCCTGTTCGGCAGATTGAGTTCCGGCGAGCAGAACCGCATCTTTTCCCCCGGAAAACAGCGGCGGATCGTACTTTCCACCAATGTAGCGGAAACTTCGCTGACCATCCCCGGTATAAGATATGTTATCGACAGCGGTCTGGTGCGGCTCTCCCGCTACAACCCCCGCACCCGTATTCAGGAGCTGCGGGTGGAATTTATTGCCCAAAGCTCCATAAGACAGCGGCGTGGACGCTGCGGCCGTCTGGAAGATGGTATTTGCGTACACCTTTACAGCGAAGAAGATGCCAAAAATGCTCAACCCTACACCGATCCGGAGATCAAACGCTCCTCCCTTGCCGGAGTGATTTTGCAGATGGCATCGCTCAAGCTGGGAAAAATCGACAATTTCCCATTGGTCGATCCCCCCGCCCCCGGGCTGATCCGGGATGGCTACCGGACTTTAAGCGATCTGGGTGCCATTGATGAAAAGGGCGATCTGACCCCCTGCGGCTGGGATTTGAGCTGTATGCCCCTTGATCCCCAGCTGGGCAAGATGCTGGAAGCGGCGTTCCGGCGGAAAGTCCTCAAGCAAATGCTGATAATTGCCGCCTATTTGAGCATACCTGATCCCCGGGAAAGACCCTTTGAAAAGACCGCCGCTGCCGATACGGCACACAAAAAGTTTGCGTCGGAAAAAAGTGATTTTACTGCGGCACTGAATTTATACGAAGCCTTGGAAAGCGTTTACAATGAACGCTCAAGCTACACAGCACTGCGGAAATACTGCCAGCAGAATTTCCTGAACTTCCGCCGGGTGCGGGAGTGGTGCAATTTAGTGGAAGATCTGACCACCATCGCCCGGGAACGCTCCTGGGCAAGCGGCATTGGCAACGCCCCTTTAAGCGAGTTCGATTACGATGCTCTGCACATGGCGCTTTTGTCGGGTCTGCCCCGGCAGCTGGGCTGTTTTGACCGGGAGCAGAAGAATTTTTACGATATGTCGGGCAAAAGATTCAAGATTTTCCCCGGTTCGGGCTTATCCAAACGCAAAACCATGCCCCAGTGGGTGTTGAGTTTTGCATTGGTGGAAACCAGTCAGGTCTTTGCCCGTACCTGTGCCGAAGTCAAGCCGGAGTGGCTGATGAGTGCGGCACCGGCACTTTGCACTGCCGTTTACGATCAACCCCACTATTCGCCCCAGTCGGGCTTTGTATCTGCCCGGGAGCGGATAACCTGCGGCAGACTGCTGATCCATCCGGGGCGGCAGCGGCACTACGGCCCGGTAAATCCGGCGGAGGCACGGAAGATCTTCATTAAAGATGCCCTCATAGCCAATCAGATCGACGAACACACCATCCGGGGCATAAAGTGGCTGGAAAAATATGTGCGTGAAGCTCGGAAAGTCCGGAAGTTTGAGCTGAAAGTACGCCGCCCGGAAATGCTCTTCAACGAAGAAGCCTTAACAGAATTTTTTGAAAAAACTCTGCCCGGAAGGTTTTACAGTATTCAGGAAATAAAGGAGCATTGGAAGCGTTTCCACAAAAACTTTTTTGTGCCCGACGAACTTTTGTTTGCGCCGGATGTGCTGCCGGGGGATCCGGAAACCGATTACCCCGACGAGCTGACCTTCTGCAATGTAAAGTTCCCGCTGGAATACACCTTTGCTCCCGGCGAGGAGCGTGACGGCATGACCCTGATTGCCGATAAAGAGAGCGTAAAGCTCCTGCCCGTTTACGCTCTGGATGCTTTAGTGCCCGGTTTTCTGGGGGAAAAGTTGGAGTTCTATCTGAAAAGTCTGCCCCGCACCGACCGGCAGAAGATCGCGCCATTGCACGGATTTATTCAGGAATTCTGCCAGAAGTGGAAAACAGGCAAAATTTTTAACGATCAACCGTTAGCTGATGCCCTTTCTGACGAATTGAATAAACACTCTGTGGTGGTCAACAGCCGGGAGTTTGAAAGTGTGGCGTTGCCCGAATACCTCAAGATGAAGCTGTTGATCTTAAATGAAGAGGGTGAAGAATCTGAATATTTGTACGAAGTCCCTGCCCCGGAACGCAGCAGTTCCAAGTTAAGTGCCGTCCTGCCGGGAGCCAAAGCCTTTTACGCCGAACCGGGCAAAGGGTTCCCATTGGTGCCCACGCTGCCGGAATTTACCAATGTGGGGGGGAAATCCAACGAAAAAGCTTATCCCGCACTGTTTTGCGATGACGAAGGCAATGTAGGCTCTGCGGTGTATCTGAAAATCGCCGAGGCACGCTTCCGCCACGATCAGGGGTTGTGCGGCTTGATGCGGCAGCAGCTGCCGGGCTTGTTCACTGCCATAAGGAGAGATTTCAAGCTCGCCAACGATCTGGAAAAGCTCTATTTCAAAGCTACGCCCGAACACATGCAGTTCAACTGGAAAGATGATCTACTCAATGCTGCGATCTTAAAAGCTCTGGGCAGCGACGATTTCCGCTGGAACTTACGCAGTAAAGCCGCTTGCGACAGCGCCAGAGAGGCCGCCAGAGGGCGTTTTGCCGCCTGCGGCGAAGAACTTTTCACCACCTTGAAAACCATTTTTGACGCCGCCGCCAGAATCCGGCAGCTTTTAAAGAAACTCCCTGCCAACAGCCTGACCCGCAGCGATATAGAGTGCGAGCTGGATTTCTATTTCCGACCCGGATTTTTGCGTTACAGCTTCTGGCACGAACGGTACAAGCGGTATCTGCGTGGTTTGGAGTTACGCATACAGCGTGCCATAGCCAATATAAAGCAGGACGAAAACAAACTTGCCCCGCTGGAAGATTATGTGGAACGCATGGATCTGGCATTGAACAACATACCCGAGCTGGCACTTGCCCCCATGCTTTACGACTTTGTACTTTTTATGCAGGAATTAAGGTTGGCGACCTTCGCCCCGGAAGTCCGTCCGCTGGAAAAAGTATCGCTGGAAAAACTGAAAAAGAAGTGGGAAGAACTCCGCTGCTGACTGCCGGGCAGGGGTGGTAACTTGCAGAGCAAAAAGACCTTTATATGAAAAGTGACGGAGGTATTTTCCGTCACTTTTTATATTTACTCCAGATAAGTGACGGATGCTATCCGTCATTTTTTTGAGCTTATTTTCTTAAATGACGGCTGACCATCCGTCACTTTTCCGTCGCCAGTTTTTCCATCGCCGCCAATTTGACGATGCGTAAAAGCTCCAACAGACGGCCCGCCGGTTTTTTGGCGGCATCCAAGCGGGGTATCTTGCCATCAGTCCGGTAGGTATCGCTGGAGCGTTTTCGCATGAGCAGGCGGTTTTCGGCAACGGTTATGCTGGTATAACCGGCTTTGGCGGCATAGATTTTTATCAGCGAAAGCGTAAGGAGGTTCTCGGTTTCCGGCGGTAATTTGCCGAATCTGTCCAGAAGCTCCAGATTGTACTTTATGATCTCTTCTTCGCTGGTAAAGCGTGCCAGCGTGCGGTAAACGCCAAACCTTACCTGCTCCGACTCGATATACTCTATGGGTATACCGGCAGCCAACACCCTTTCCGTACCTCTTATGCCGTAGCGGATAAACTCGATATTCACATCCACATCCGGCAGCCATTGGCGGATATTGCCGCCTTTGAGCGATGCTATTTCCTGCTGCAAAAGCTGGCAGTAAAGCTCAAAACCCACCGCCGTAATGTGTCCGGACTGCTCGGAACCCAGCAAATTGCCCGCCCCGCGGATCTCCAGATCCCGCAATGCCAGACGCATACCTGCCCCCAGCTGGGTACAGCGGCGGATGGCGGCAATGCGTTTTCTGCCGTCGGGTGTGATGTAGCAGCTGTCGGGGATCACCAAATAGGCGTAAGCCTGATGTTTCCAGCGGCCCACTCTGCCCCGCAGCTGATAGAGTTCCGCCAACCCGAAGCGGTCGGCACGCTCAATGATTATAGTGTTGGCATTGGGCATATCCAAACCCGACTCAATAATGGTGGTGCAGAGTAGAACTTGAACTTTGCCTTCCACAAAAGAGCGCATAACCTCTTCCAGCTCCTCTTCCGGCATTTGTCCGTGAGCTATGCCAATGGCAACATCCGGCAGCAGGGCTGAAAGTTTTTCGCAGCGGTCTTTGATACTTTTTACCCGGTTGTGCAGTATGTAGACCTGTCCGCCACGGGCGATCTCGTCGGTAACTGCCCGGGCGATCTCCAGATCATTTTCCCGCATAACGATCGTTTTGACCGGCAACCGTTCCACGGGAGCGGTCATAATGGTACTCAACTGCCGTGCTCCTGCCATAGAGAGATACAGCGTGCGGGGTATGGGCGTAGCCGACATGGTCAGCACATTTACATCGGTACGCATTTTCAAAAGCTGATCCTTGATCTTGACCCCGAACCGCTGTTCTTCATCCACAATCACCAACCCCAGATTTTTGAATGCAATATCTGCCGAAGCCAGCCGGTGAGTGCCGATAACTATATCCACCCCGCCCGATGCCAGCCGGCTGACCACCGACTGCTGCTCTTGAACGCTCCGGAAACGGGAAAGTACCTCGATAGTATAAGGATAACCGGCAAAACGCTCTATGAAACTCAAATAATGCTGCTGGGCAAGCACCGTTGTCGGCACGATCATTGCCACCTGATAGCCAGCTTCCACCATACGGAAGGCTGCCCGCATGGCGATTTCGGTCTTGCCGTAACCAACATCGCCGCACAGCAGCCGATCCATGGGTTTGCCGCTGGATAAATCTTTTTCGATCTCGCTGATGCTCCGCAGCTGGTCGGGCGTTTCGGTAAACTTGAACCGGGCGGCAAACTCCTTTACCGCCAGATCATTGGGCGGCACTGCCAATGCCGGAGCCGCACTGCGTACCGCCTGCAAACGGAGCATTTCAGCAGCGTATTGATGCACCGCTTCGGTAGTGGCGGCTTTATCTTTTGCCCACTTGCCGCCCCCCAGCCGGTGGAGTTTTACATTGGAGCCCCGGCCGCCGGCAATGTAACGGCTGACAGAACTTACCTGATAGACCGGCACTTGCAGTATAGCGTTATCGGCATATTCCAATATTAGTATCTCTCTGGCAGAGCCGTCGGGGGATTCCTCGATGCGTGAACCTTTATATATACCAATACCGTGAGCCGTGTGCACTGCATGGCAGGAGCTTTCCAAATCTGCCAGAACGGCATTTTCCAGCTTGACTTCCTGCTCGGCACTGGAAGGTGCCGCACTGGTTTTGAGCTGTTTTTTAGCCGCCTGAATACCGGCAAGCAGTTCGTTTTCGGTAATCAGGACAATGCGGGCAGTGCTGTCAAAAAAGCCTCCCGGAGCATCCAACTCAATAAAATCTGCTTTAATATCCTGCAACGAATTTTCGGCAAAATATGTTTTGAGTCGTGCCGGACTTTCGGCATCAGCTCCGGCTATTATGATCTGGTAGTTGAACTCCTGCCACTGCTTGAACTGCATTTTCCACTGTTCGCCCAAAAGTTCTCTGCCCCGGTCGGCAGCAGCGGCAGGCAGATCGTTGACCAGATGGGCAGTAGCCGGATAAATGCCGCAAACAGGAGTACCTTGAGGAACCGGCTCGCTGCTGCTGAAAAGTTGCAGGCGGTGTTCTTTTTTGACTTTACCGGTAAACTTATAATAAAGTTTTTCGTCATCTTCAGTGGCAAATTTGCTGAAATATTCGTGGAAATTGGTGCTGTAAAGCTCAAAAAGCTTCATGGAGGTACTGTCAAAATATTCCAGTGCCGGTACAGTATTTTCATACATTTCACCATCTTCGCCGGTCAAACTCTGCACGGTACAGCGGTTGATGATGCGGTAACTGGCAACTTTATCCGGCAGCGACCGCTGGGTGGCGGGGTCGAAAAGCCGGATACTGTCGATCTCGTCGCCGAAAAACTCGATGCGGGCGGGAATCGGTGCATCGGGGCTGAAAACATCAATAATACCGCCCCGGCGGGAAAATTCGCCGGAGTTGCTTACTTCGTACTCATCGTCGTAATCCAAAGCCACTAACTGTTCCAGCAAGCCGGTAAAGCTGCAAGTATCGCCGACTTTCAGCACTATTTCGGAATTTTTCAGAGATTTCGGCTCCGGTGCCGGAGCCAGCAGTGCCGCCAGCGAGGCTATAACTATATCAACTTCCCGGTGGGCAATTTTGGTGAGAACTCTTGCTCTTTCGGCTTCAGAACCGGCAATATAAAATCTGCCCCGCTGCATTTCGTTGAGTAATTCAGTACGCCAGGGCAGAGCAAATGCCTTCTGCCAGAGTTTGAGCTGCCGCAAAAACTCTTCCGCATTGTCCAGCCGCGGAAAAACGATGAAAACTGCCTTCTGTTCTTCAACAGCTTTAGCCAGCTCTCCAAGCAATGCGGCAGCAGCAACACTTTCGTCAACATTACCGGCACTTGCAGTAAATTGGCGAAAAAATAAATTTTTTTGTATTTTTTTTATAAATTGGCTTGACATTTTTTTAATTTATGATATAATAATCCAATTAGATTTATGTATGAGTGCTTTAACGGGAAAGCACAGTCATTTTTCGGCGGTCGGCAGCAGTGCTGCGAGCCACAGAACACACATAAATAAGTTCTGCAATGATAAATATACCGCATGTTGAAAAAATTGGCAATTCCCGGGGGAGCTGAATTGAGTTTTTTTTGTCAAATATTGTTAGAAAACTCTGGCGAGCGCTTTTTGCGGGGTGTAAAAAGCGTTGTATAAAGCGCAAAACCGGGAAAGACAGGCGAAAAATACATGGCAAGCAGCACAAAAAAAAGTAAAAAGAAATCTGCCGAAACTGAAGTTGCAATGACTGCCGGACCGACTGCTGAAGTTGCAGAAACTGCGGAAGTTCTGTCCGTAAATGCGGATGAACCGGTCAAGGAAGTCAAAGTCAAAACAGTGCGCCGCCGTAAATCGGCAGCGGAAACCGCTGAAAAAGCTCCGAAAGAGAAGGGCGTTGCAGTACGCCGTAAAGCGGTTGCGGAAGAAACCGCTGAAGCAGCGCCGGTAACACCGAAAGTGCGGCGGCGGCGGAAGCCGGATGCGGAAAAAAGCACCGGCGAAACTGCGGAGGTCAAAGTAAGGCGTTCCAAATCAGCGGAAAGCCGTCCGCAGACCAAGCAGGAAAAAGATACTGCGCGTCGTAATTTGCTGGAGTCAAGAGTTTCCGGTGTAAGTAAAAACGACACGATGAAAGTATACATGGGCGAGATCGGTCAGATCGGCTTGGTCGATTTGGATGAAGAAGCTGAACTGGCAGCGGCGATCCATTGCGGCGATGAAGAAAGTCACGACGAAGCCCGTGCTACGCTGATCAAGGCGAATTTGCGTTTGGTGGTAAAGATCGCTCACGATTTCAAGGGATTGGGTCTGCCGCTGCTGGATTTGATCAGCGAAGGCAATATAGGTTTGATGCGTGCGGTTGAAAAGTTTGACCCGGTAAAAGGGGCAAAGTTCAGCAGTTACGCAGCGTGGTGGATCAAACAGTCCATGCGCAGAGCGTTGGCAAATCAGAGCCGTACGATCCGTATTCCGGTGCAGAGTGCCGGCAAGATCAATAAGATCAAGTCGGTAAGAATGAAGCTGACTGAAGAGCTGGGCAGAGAGCCGACCGACGGTGAAATTGCCGAACACCTGGATTTCAGCGAGCGGACAGTGGCAGGTTTGCGTTTGGCGGATTTGCGGACATTTTCGCTGCACGACCCGATCCAGCAGGGCGAAGAAGGTGAATTTCAGGATATTATACCTGACCGCCGGGCGATGACCCCGGATCAGATATTGGGCGATGTGGAGTCGGTAAAACGGTTGCTGACTTTGCTGGACGAGTTGGAAGACCGGGAACGGTTGATTTTGAAGATGCGTTTTGGTCTGGATGGTTACCGGGCAAGAACACTGGAAGAAGTAAGTCAGGCCATCGGCAGGACCCGTGAGCGGGTGCGTCAGATCCAGAATCAGGCGCTGGTAAGATTGCGGACACTGCTGGCTGATGAAAGCGGTTACTCCGCAGAGTAAAAAATTTGCTGCTTGAAAAAGCAGAGCGTGTATAAAAAGATGAAACCTTTAACTGTGTTTGAAAGGGGGTGAAAATTATGGACACCGAGATTCGCGTAAAGAAAGGCGAACCGATCGAGCGTGCTCTTCGCCGTTTGAAGAAAAAGCTTGATAAAGAAGGTACGCTCAAGGACTTGCGTAACCGCCGGCACTATGAAAAGCCCAGCGAAATCAAACGCAGAGAAAAGCAGCGTCGCCACCGCTAATGGCAAGCTAATTAAAAAAGACCACTCAAAAAGGGTGGTCTTTTTTTTGTGACGGAAAAGCCGGGGAAAAGGACTTGGGAAATATTGGGAGATATTGGGAAGTATTGGGAAGTATTGGGAGATTACTGCCGCTTGAAGCTTCTGCCTTTGTTGTTCTGCGGTGTGAGAAACCGGCAAGCCAAAACTGCCGGGAATGCCAGCCAACAACCGCCCTGTCCGCCCTGTCCGACCTGTCCGACCCGTCCGACCCGTCCGACCAGTCCGACTTTTTTTCTGAAAAACTTGCTTGATTGCTTGACAACACAGTATTTCATGCTATATTTAGCTTGAAATACTTATCTAAGGACGGGAACATGATATCAACAACATCGTGCATAAATAACACTCTGTGCTTCTGCGCCGCGACAAGCGCAAGCGAAGCTCTTTGCACTGCTCCCGACTTCGCCAGCAAAGGCAAGCAAGCGAAGCTCTTTGCACTGCTCCCGACTTCGCCAGCAAAGGCAAGCAAGCAAGCAAGCAAGCAAGCAAGCAAGCAAGCAAGCAAGCAAGCAAGCAAGCAAGCAAGCCTTTATTTTTAAATAAAGGCTTGCTTCTACCCGACCGAAGTCTTTCCGGTCGCCGCCACCACTCTTTTTCTGATTTTCAAGACACAGACTTTTTGTGCTTTGAAGAACTGTATCAATACACTTTTACAGCCACAAAGTCCAGCAAAGGATTATCGCGGCTACTTGTGTTTATGCAATCAATTAACCACAACATGAAGGTTATAAAATGAGCAAGAAAGAAATTTTCGCTGATGGCATCGGTCAAATTCATTTTGCCGGTGGGATGGTTCGCTTCGATTTTGTAACACTTCAGCCGGAAGAAGACGGCAAAGCACCAACTCCGCAGAGCAATGTGCGCATTATTATGCCTCCGCAGGGATTCTTGGGTGCCTTCAACTCTATGCAGCAGTTAATCGACAAGCTGTTGGAAGCTGGGGTACTTCAGAAAAACGAAAATGTCAAGATGTAATTTTTATAATCTTTAATTTCAAACGGAGAAAAACTATGGAAACGACAGTTACAATTCCCGATAATTTTCAATGGAGATTCAATCATCAAACCGAATGCTGGGATAAGGTGGTTGAAAATAGTGGGACAGAAACTTGGACAGCATACCAATACAACAAGGAAACAAAGGCATGGGATAATGTTGTTACATTGAGTTCCAAAAAAAGTAGTAGTGCTTATCGTGCCACTGCATCAGAATTGGAATATTATTACTTTGTAGAAAAACAAGACTATGACAAACATGGCACTGAAGTGAGATACACATACACTTCAGAAGAAATTGAAAAGGAACATAAAGATACACAAAATGGCGTAGAAGTAAAAATTCAAACGAATGACGGTTCTGTCCCTGGTACTGTATACAAATGGAGCGGAATTTCTTGGGAAAAACTTACAAGTCTTGACTCATCTAAAAAGACATATTTTATCAGTCATGGTATGAATAATACATATCAAATGGGCTGGATTCGTGATATGGCAAATGCATTAGCGTCTGAAAATCCTGATGCACAAATTATTACGATTGACTGGGGGGACTGGTCTTCCAAAGGGATAACTCCTGTTGATATTGCAATAAATGGTGCACATAAAACCAAAGAGGCCGCAGCACGTGCTGCAATCTTTATTTCACAAATAACTGGAGGATATCATCCGGGATTGTCTATTGCTGGAATTACTAGCGAGGTAATGATGGTAGATTTGGGGCTTTCCGGAGAATTGAATTTCATCGGTCATAGTCATGGAGCTCATGTCTGTGGATATCTAGCTACATTTAGTTCTCAAAATGAGAAAACTCTCACTTGTCTTGATACTTCAGAAGAAAGAGTACATACTTATCCTGAAGGGGTGTCTTGGGGCAATACCGCAGCCCAAACGGTTTATTTCTACAAGTCATCACCTATGTTTGGGGACGAAAAACTGCAAGGGCATTATAATTTTGTAACCATTGATGAAACAAAAGCAAAAATAGATGGATCTCTGGATTATCCCTGGGAATTTGGGACAGGGACTACAGGACATGGCTATTCCCCCAAATGGTATACCTTTTCAATTGATAAAGATAATTTGGCAGGTTACAACATTACGGATGCGCCGTATTTTAATGCCATAAAAGATTATTTCACAGGAGTAGTAAATACACCTTGGATTGGTATTTCTGATTCTACTCATAAGATTGAGTGTTTAGATATTGGTTATGTAGACGATGAAAATGGTAAAGATAAATGGGATTTTAAAAAATATTATGATACTTTGATAGCTGTTGATACAAAAGAAAATCCAGCGAATAATAAATTTGAAGATGGGATAGGAGAAGAATTTAGATGGAATTCGTTGATTCGGTCCGTGGGATATCTTACTGATTTTTCCGTTGATAATGCATCAGTTATGGTGGACAACGAAATTACCGTTGGTAAAGCTGCAGACATTCAGTTTACCATATACAACAATGCAGATAATATTTCATTTGCTGCAGATTTTATCTTTGACGCCCAACAGAATCAAGATACAACATTCCAAATCTGGCTTTCCACAACGGACAAATTGGACACAACGAATACAGAAACATCCATCTGTATATACGAAGATGCATTACGGGTATTGCCAGATGATGGCGGATTGGAAAACATCAATTATTTTGATTTCGAAGAATCCATCACTATCAGCAGTGAAAGCGTAAATAAACTGTTCAAAGACTTTAAGACCAAAGGCGAGACAGATGCTTATATTTTCGTGAGAGCTGGAGGAAAAGAAGGTAAGGGAGAATTCATTACCGGGGAATTGTATTCCAAGGACAATGATTCCCAAGGGCAACTCGCACATATTAAAGCGGATCAAGATATCAAATATTCTTTTGTGATCGATGATACCGGAAGTATGAGTAATGAAATTGGAGCAGTTCGTTCCGGGTTGCTTCG
>JAZMZK010000019.1:0-16753 GCA_045585955.1 Victivallaceae bacterium | reverse complement strand
GATATTTTCCTGCTCAAACTCACGGGTCAGCTTGTCGATTTTGCGTTCGCTTTTCAATGCCGATTTGACTTCTTTGGTATCGGTGCTGCCCAAAGCCACCATTACGCTGGAGGCTTCGTGATTGAGGATGTTCCACACTTTTTCGATAGCTTTTACGCTGGCGTGGGAGAGCTTTTTATCGTTTTTGCTCAACCGCTCTGCCAATACAATAATATTTGCCGTATGGTCGGCAATGCGCTCGGCATCGTTGGTACAGTGCATCAAAAGCGGAATAATTTCGCTCTGATGGTCGGTCAGATTTCTGCGACGCATGATCTTGACCAGATATTCAGTTACATCGGCTTGCATCCGGTCGATTTTCTCTTCTTCTTCGGCAAGTTCGTCAAAGGCATCCTGATCTATTTTCAACTTCAAAAAGTGTTCGTTGACCGCCTGATCGATCATCCGCCAGGAGTCGCTGACCATGTTGCGGATCGCCAGAACCACCTGTTCCAAAGCAGCCGTTGGCGTTGCCAGCAGGTGCGGTTCCAGCAACTGGGTGCGGTCGGCATCTTTAGAGGAAACCGGGATGATTTTCTCGCAAAGAACTGCCAATGGTTTGATAAAGGGCAGTAATATAATAGTATTTATAACATTGAAAATAGTGTGTGCCATAGCAATATGCCGCTCGATGTTCTGCGGTACTTCCGCAAAAACATCTCCGGGAGTCATGGCGTTGATAAATGCCATATATACCGGAATGTGGGTATTGCCGGTAGTTATATAGAAACTTGCAATCAAAATCACCGCCCCGATAGTGTTGAATAAAAAGTGTGCCAATGCCGCCTGTTTGGCGTGGCGGTTTGCCGCCAGCGAAGCGAAAAATGCGGTGATAGTTGTCCCGATATTAGTCCCCAGCAAAAGGGGCATGGCGGTATAAAAGTTGATAAGTCCGCCGCCGGAAAGAGCCAGCACTATACCCAATGCCGCCGCACTGCTCTGGATGATCATGGTAAAAATCGTACTCACCAGTAAAGCGCCCAGCACCGGCAGCAGCGGCATAAAACCGCCAGCCATATCCGGCGAACAGTCAAACATGCGGAAAAAGTTTTGAAAACTGGGCAGCACGCTCAAAACTTTCAATTCCGAACTCATCAGCCCGATACCGTAAAAAATCAAACCGAATCCGACTGCCGATTCGCCCCAGCCCCGGATCGACCGCTTACTGGCAAACAGTCCGATCATACCCAGTGCAATAGCGGGCATTGCCAGAACTCCCAAGTTAAACGAGATGATCTGGGCGGTAACCGTGGTACCGATGTTGGCACCGAAAATGATCCCGATAGCCTGAGTAAGATTAAGCAGACCGGCGTTGATAAAACCAATGACCATAACCGTCGTGGCACTGGAAGACTGCACCACCGCTGTAACCGCAGCTCCGGCACAAACCGCTACAATACCGTTGCGGGAGAAAAACTGCAATATCTTTTTCATGCGGTCGCCGGCAATTTTCATAAGCCCGTCGCTCATAAGCTTCATGCCGAATACAAAAAGTGCCAATGCTCCCAGCACATTAACTACCACTTTCCAGGCATCCAGCGCCAATACTCTTACCTGGATTTGCCGCATAAAATAGTTTTCAGTCGGGTCGGCGATTTCCACTCCAAGCACATATTCGCCGCTGGCTTTGCCGGTTTTGATCATGGCTTGCACCACACCATTGCTGTCGGTGTTAGCCGTTTCGGGCGTGATAACCGCTCCGGCTGTTCCGGCAACCGGCGAACTTACTACATTGAAATATACCGGTATATCGGCAGCTGGTTTGCCATCCTGCCGCACCAGTTTTACTGAAATCGGTTTGGGGGCAATAGT
Organism: Victivallaceae bacterium; assembly: GCA_045585955.1. Taxonomy (GTDB): domain Bacteria; phylum Verrucomicrobiota; class Lentisphaeria; order Victivallales; family Victivallaceae; genus SIG78. Next base: position 14,902 of record JAZMZK010000019.1, on the reverse strand, counting down.
GTTGACCGAAAGTTCCTGTTCGCCGCCGGTTATTTGAGCACCCACCGTGTAATGAGCGGTAATGGCTTTATCCGGATTATTTTCCGGTATGATCGTAAAATAGTGGTCGCCAACCAGTTTGCCGGCTTTGACTTTGAATCTGGCAGCACCTCCCAAGTCGGTAGCAGTTTCCATCGGTTCAATGGTAAGATCTGATTTTTCCGGCAGTTTGATTTTGAGTTTGGCATTAACTGCGGGAGGGATGCTTGAAGCACCTAACATACCTTTTTCTACCGGAGCTTCGGCAACGATCACCAGCTCTCTGGCAAAAGTTTCGCCGGGCAGGGTGTATTGGTTGCTGCCGCTGAATATCTTGAGTTTATTGACTTTTTCCTGATTGCTGTTAGGGCCGCAACCGGAAAATAAAAGCGATACTGCACTCAAAAGCAGCAGCACTGCAATTTGCCTGACCGAAAAATTTTTCATACCCTTATCCTGTTAGTCTGTCATTTTAAACAATATTACCAATAATATACACCATAAATGCACTCAACTCAAGTTATAAAACTCCTTATTTTACCCTTTTAAACTAAACTGTTGACTAAACAGTTCTTAACAGCTGTAAAAAATCTTATGCAGATTTGACATTTGTAAAAAGTTGAATTATCTTAAATAAAAGTATTTATATTTATCTGATAAGTCAGGAGTTTCTTTATGAAAAAGTATTCTTTTTTTGTCGTTGCGGCTTTGTTGGGCGTAAGTATTTGCCATGCAGCCCCCAGTGCTGAATTTGACCGTAATGTTATCAAACCCTTTGCCGTCTGGAAAAAATCCGCTCCCATACCCAATACTCCGGGAGCAGATAAAATCAACGAAGTATTGCGTAAACGGCAGGCTCATACTGACGCTTTGAAAAAGTTTGCTCCGTATATACTTAATGAATACGATGCTATTGAGCGGGAATTCAATATGAAAAGCGGTGCTTATCTGGATATAGCCGTATTCGGTATAAAAAAGGAACAAGCTAAAGCCCCCCATGAATGTACCAGCTGGGTGGTCATGCCGGATCTTACCGGCGGCAAAAGTTTGATCGTCCATAAAAACCGGGATTCCAAAGCCAGAAAACTGATTGCCCAGCACCGGGCGGTCAAAGGCAAACACAGCTGGATCGGCATGGGGAATTTCGGAAATCTTTGTACAAATATGGGTATGAATGATAAAGCTCTGGTAGTGATAATGAACAGCGGCGACCGCACCAAAGAAAACAGCGATGCGGGTATCGGTACAACAGTTATGGCTCGGATCATGCTGGAAAATTGTGCCACTGCTGCCGAAGCTGTGAAAATGCTTGAACAGATGATTGCCGCCAAGGTTTACACCCACGGTCAAAGCGGTTCCATCTGGTTTATTGCCGATAAAGACAATGCATATATTGCCGAAAACAATGCCGAACACATTGCCGTAAAAAGTGTGCACAGCGGTTTTGCCATTCGTGCCAACAGTTGGGATTTACCAGAAATGATACCGTTCAGCATTGCAAAACCCAACGATATCGTGGGCAACAACCGGCGGGAATATGCGGTGCGTGATCTGCTCTTTAACAAACATAAGGCGGTAACGAAGGGCGTTTTGCCGGAAATGATGGCAGAAGCCTCCCGGATCAAAGAAATCCCGGAAGATAAAAAGTGCTATCCTTTGTGCGGCAAACTGACCAATTCGGCGGCAACTTTTGTGATCGATCAGGAGTTCCCGGAAGTGCTTTCTTATGCCGTTATGGCGTTTGGCAATCCAGCTTATACGCTTTATCTGCCGATCCCGCTGCTGGTGGAGGCTTTGCCGGATGAACTGCTTGACGGCCGCAACCCCAATAAAGCCATGGAACGCTGGAACAAAAAAACTCCGCTTATGAGTGACGATAAAGTCGTGGCTTTTGAAGCCAAGCTCAACACCCGTCACCGCAAAGCTCTGGCGGCTGCCCGGAAAATCATGCGTAAAACCGGCGACCGCAAACAGGCGGCAAAACTGCTCAACGAGGCTTTCAATGCCAACTGCAAGGTATTTTTGGAAGCCACCAAATAATTATAAGGGAAAAACTTATGAACACTAAATTGTTATTGTTGGCTGCGGCGGCGGTTGCCGCCAGTGGAATTTCTGCAAGAGATATTGATGTAGAAAAACATGTCAAAAAATATTGGACAATTTACCGGAACCGCCCCATAGAAATCGGTTTTGGCGATAAACGCTGGCCGGTAACTCCGGAACTGCGGGCAGAGCGGCAGCGGCACTTTAACGCCATGCTCAAAAAATTTGCACCGCATCAGGTGGAAGATGCCAGCCGGATCGACAAGATTTTCGGCTGGAAGGATGGTACTTATTTGAGCATCTTGCGTTACGGACTTAAAAAAGTTGAAAAAGCTCCCGAAAAAATCAATCCTTCCCACGAATGTACCAGCTGGATAGTCATGGATAACCTTACCGGCGGCAAGCAGATCATCATGCACAAAAACCGTGACTCCAAAGGCCGCCCGCTGACGATCCAACGCCGTGCCATGCCCGGTAAACATGCCTGGATCGGCAATGGTTCAACATATTCATTTTATCCTACACAGGGGATCAACGACCGGGGAGTGGTAATTATGATGAACTCCGGCGACGCCCACCCGGAAGCCGAAAACAGCCAGTACGGGTTGAGTACCGGTATAATCTGCCGGATCCTGCTGGAAGAAGCGGGAACTGCCAAAGAAGCTGTGGCATTGCTGGAAAAAATCATTGCCGCCAACGCTTATACCCATGTGGAGTGCGGTTCCATCTGGTTTATTGGTGATGCTAAAAATGTTTATATTACCGAACACAATGCCCGTAACTGGTGTACCAAAGCGGTCAACTCCGGCTTTATTGCCCGGGCTAATGCTTTTCATTACCCGGAAATGCAGATTTATTCCTTGCGTAATTACAATAGTTTGATTGCTCACAGCCGCCGGGAATTTGCGGTGCGTGATTATCTGGTGAATACTCAATGGCGGAATAATGGCGTTATTACGCCGCTGGATATTGCAGCTTCTTCCCGCATCAATAAAGTCGATGGCGACCCCAAGTGTTATCCCCCTTGCGGCAGAAGCACCATTTCGGGCAACACATTTGTTATTGATAAAGAGTATCCGGAATATTTGAGCAGCGCTTATATGACACTTTCGTCGCCTGCCAGTTCCTGCTATCTGCCGGTGCCTATGACTTTGAAAGAGATTCCCGAAGAAATCTGCAACGGTTCTTACAGTATGCGTTCTTTTGAGTTGATGGATAAAAAACAGCCGCTTTTGCCCGCCGATAAACTGGCGGTTCTGGAAAAACGGCTCTACGGCCGCCATGCGGCTGCCATCGAACAAGCCCGCAAACTTTTGCGGACAAGCAAAAGCCATACCGTGCAAGCTGATGTGGCAAAGATCCTCAACGATGCTTTTGCCGAAAACTTCAAGGATCTGCAAGCCAGCGTCAAGTAAAAAGAAAGTGTTAAATAGTGTATAGAGTTCTTTCTGCCTTGCTGTTATGCTGCTGTGCGGTAACGCTTTCCGGTCGGGATATTGACTTGGAAAAACATGTAAAAAAATACTGGAAATACTGGCACAACCGTAGTATAGAAGTCGGCAATGGCGATAAACGCTGGCCGATGACTCCGGAGCTGAAAAAAGAACGTTTTGAACACTTCAAAGCCATGTTGAGCAAGTTTGCTCCGCATATTGTGGAAGAAACCTACCTTGTGGATAAAGCTCTGGGGTGGCAAAAAGGCACTTATCTCGGTGTTTTGCGTTTCGGCAGCCGCAATGTCAAGCCACGCAAAGATTTCCCCAAGCCGGAACATGAATGTACCAGTTGGGTCGCTATGGACAACATGACCGGCGGCAAGTCAATAATTCTGCACAAAAACCGCGATTCACGCGGCCGTCCGATCGCTATCCAGCGCCGGGCCGTTCCCGGCAAACACGCCTGGATCGGCAACGGTCCGCAGTACGGCTTGAGTCCGTCCCAAGGTATCAATGACCGGGGCGTAGTGGTGATGATGAATGCTGGCGATGCGTTGCCGGAAGCTGAAAACAGCCAGTACGGATTTGGCGTTTTCCTGATTTGCCGCATACTGCTTGAAGAATCCGGCAGTGCTGAAGAAGCGGTAAAACTGCTTGAAAAAATCATTTACGACGATGCCCACACCCATGTGGAGTGCGGTTCGATCTGGTTTATTGGCGATGCAGAAAATGTTTACATCGTTGAACACAGCAACCGCAAATTTGTTGCCAAAGCGGTCAATTCCGGCTTTATCGCCCGGGCCAATGCGTTCCATTATCCTGAAATGCAGATTTATTCCTTGCGTAAATACGCAAGTCTGATCGCTCACAGCCGCCGGGAATTTGCGGTGCGTGATTATCTGGTGAATACTCAATGGCGGAATAATGGCGTTATTACGGCAGAAGATAACGCCGCTGCATCGCGTATAAACCAAGTTGACGGCGATCCCAAGTGCTATCCGCCTTGCGGAAAAAGCACCATTTCGGCAACAACATTTGTTATCGATAAAGAGTATCCGGAATATTTGAGTACGGCATATATGGTCTTTGCCTCTCCGGCCAGCTCCTGCTATCTGCCGGTGCCGATGACTCTTAAAGAGATTCCCGAAGAAATCCTTGATGGCTCATTGAGTATGCGTTCCTTTGAGTTGATGGATAAAAAACAGCCGCTTTTGCCTGCCGATAAACTTGCAGTTTTGGAAAAACGCCTCTACGAACGCCACGCCGCTGCGGTGGAAAAAGCCCGCACGCTCCTGCGTACCAGCACCAAACACACGGTAAAAACCGATGTGGCAAAAATTCTGAATGAAGCGTTTTCTAAAAACTTCAAAGATTTGCAGGAAACGGTCAGAAAAAATATGCAGGATTAACGCAATTTGGTTTTCATCTTGCGCGTGAGTCTGGCAACATATTCAACGATCACTATATCCGGATCGATCTTGCGGATCAGCTGCCGGGATACCCTGTGCATTCTTACATAGTGAACTTCGCGGAAGTGGTTGGAGATCCAGGGCTGCATGTTGACTGTAAAAGAATCCCGGTACATGAGTACCTTGCGTTTGTCTTTGGCATTGGGGTTTATCGAAACAAGGAACGGTTTTCCGTCGCCAACTAATTTGCCTTTGAATACTGCCACATCAGGAACCATTTCAGGATAATCAACCGTTGTGCTGTTGTTCAATATTTGGTTGCGCATGTCATCAGGCTCTTTCAGACCGTTGGGTTTGATCTTGAAATCTCCCGGCGCAGGCAGCTTTGCTGTATCCGGTGAAAAATGTTTAATGATTGCTGCTGCTCCAATGTATCCACCGACCGGACTCCAATGGGTATCTGCCCGGTAAAAAAGTGCATCGCCGTAGAATTTCTTTGCTGCCAGTAAGGGAGAACGCAGCTCCATAAGCGGTATCTCCGGATTATGTTGCTGCATGTATTTTATAAACTGCCGATCTGGAGATTTTTCCGATTCCGGGTGATTCCGGCGCTCCGGCAGGTATTCCGGGTAGATTTGTATTTTATTCGGGGCTATTACAAACAAGAACTCTTTCTTTTCTTTTTTCAGGAATTTATGCAGCTTTACCATGAATTTCCTGCGTTCTTCCAATTCGTTATAACGCAGAGCCCATTTACCGCAAAAATGTTCCACGGTATTCTCCCAGTTGCCGGGCTGATAAAAATAGAAATCATTTTTACCCTTAAGGCTGTTGCCTAAACTGAACGCAAAAAGTTGACTTTGCAGTTTTTGACTGCACTTGAGAAGATTTGAGCGAAAAGGGATCCGGTCGTTGTAACATTCTTCCAACTGCGAAGCAATTTTTTCGTAATCAAATTCTTCCGGCAGTTTGGTGAGATTACGGTTTTCATTTGCAACACTGCGGTCGCTTTTTACAATTTTATCAGCAATATGCGGCACCACAAGCAAGCTGAAGAAGATAACAACTATTATTATACTGGATGTTTTTTTCATAGATCAGAACCTGAAATAGATAAATGGGTTGTAAGTATTACCGGCAAGCAGCATCAATACAGCTGCCAGTATAAGCGGCTGTATCACAAAATCATACCACCGGGTATCAGTGCGGGTGATTTCATCTCTGAAGCATCTTAAACGCGGTATCGGCCCTGTCAGGAGAATGGCTGCTGCTATGAGCAGAATCAACGGCAAGGTCAGGAAATCCTGCAATACAAGATTGCAATTATCAGTAAAGGTGAACATTTTTTTGCAATATATACTTGCAGTATACAAATTTTCTGCCCGGAAAAATACCCAGCCGATCATCACCGCAAGCAGTGTGTATATGTGACCGAAAAAATAAAATGCAGGCTTTTCCAACCAGCGTTTAAGCTGCCAGCGTTCAAGCACCAGCAACACCCCGTAATAACCGCCCCATAGTAAAAAGTTGAATCCGGCGCCATGCCAGATGCCGGTTACAGCAAATACTATCAGTATATTCAAATAAGTTCGTTTTTCTGAAATCCGGCTGCCGCCCAGCGGTATATACAAATATTCCCTGAACCAGCTGGAAAGCGATATGTGCCACCGCCGCCAGAAATCCTGGATGCTGCGTGCCGTATACGGCAGATTGAAGTTTTCCTTGAAAGTGAACCCCAGCATACGCCCCAGCCCGATCGCCATATCCGAATAACCGGAAAAGTCAAAATATATTTGCAAGGTATAAGCAGTGATCCCCAACCATGCTATCTTGCAGTCAAGTACGGTGCCGGGTATAGCGAATATATCATCCGCAAGATATGCCATCTGGTTGGCGATCAGAACTTTTTTGCCCAGCCCGTAAATAAATCTGCGTATGCCGTAAACATGATTGTCCCACGAAGTGGAACGGTTGACAAGCTGTTCTGCTATATCATGATATTTTACGATTGGACCGGCAATCAGCTGTGGGAAAAACATTATATAAAGCGAAAGAGTGAAGAAATTTTTCTGCGGCAGATTTTCTTTACGGTAAGTATCCAGCAGATAACTTATGATCTGAAAAGTAAAAAACGAAATCCCTAACGGCAGTGCTATATTGCTGATACGGAAGTTGAAATTGAAAATATCGTCCAAAAAAAACATTGCCGGAGAGGTGTATTTGAATATGAACAATATGATTATATTGAAGAGCAACCCCGCAATCAGGAATTTTTTTCGCCGGCGGTCTGATAAATCAAAATTCAATCCGGCAAGCGCTATCATGTAATTTACAATCAACGAAAATATCAGCAGAAAAACATTGAGCGGTTCGCCCCATGCATAAAAAATCAAGCTGGCAAGCAACAGTAAAATATTTTTCCATTTGATACTTTTTATGCAGATATTTGCCAATGTCACTACCGGCAGAAATATCTGCAAAAAAACAAAAGATGTAAACAGCATAATTTGTTCCTGCGTAAAATAAATAATTCAGTTTTTTCAAAAGCATAATATACATGTTGCAGCAAGATAATGCAAATCAGAAAGAAAAATGTCAGTTATTTGCTTTTTATATAAATAATGTTATATTATAACGAAATAAGTTTATTCCATATTCGAGGAGGGTTGTCTGTGAAAGTTATCAAGATCGCGTTACTGCTGTTGTGTTCAGCAGTATTTTCGGTGCCGGGTGCGGAGTATAAAGTGCTTCTGACCGGTAAAGAAAAAAATGTTGAGGCGGGTTTTATCGGCAGCAATATGTATTCTGATATTGCACTGCTCAATCCTTCGGTTCATCGTGCGGCTGTAAAACTTGAAGAATTCAGTTCGTACATGCCATCCAAAGACAGCGGAGGGCGGGAAACCTATGATGAAGAAAAAGCCCGGATAAGACTTTTTTTCAAGCCGTCTGTGCGGGCATGGTCTGCACGGGGGCGCCGGATCTATCTGGTGGGCGAAGGCCGCTGGAAACTTGAGCAAAACAACGGCGCAGCAAAGTATTCCCGTAATTGGAAGCGTAATAACAACCGGGTAACTTCTGATGTAACAGTCAGTATGAAAAAAGACCGGGCTGAAATCATTGTGGAAGCTGTTTTTACCAATAAAGGCCGCAGTGATTGTATGGTCGATTTTGCTCCTCAATTTTCTTTTATGCGCGAAAAAGATCTTGTTTTGCTTATTCCGCGGCAACACACCGATTTTATCGACGGCAGGCAAAAATCATTTTTCTATGGTGAAAAGGTTGTTTTGGATAACAGCAAAGGCCGGAATTATTTTTGGCGCAAAGCCGCTAAAGATGATACTACCGGATTCATTGATTATGTAGCCCGTGAGCGTATACCGTTTAGCAATCCGGCAGTCAACCGGCTGGATGTGTTCGGTTTTGTGCAGCTGCCGGGCAAAAGCAATTTGGTGTGGGATTTGCGCAACTCTGCGGATGCAGAGAGTTTGCAGTATATTGAATTAGGTTGGGAAAAGGGTTATGCTGATTCGGTTATTTCCTGGAATGTATTGCTTAAACGCGGTGAAACTAAAAAAATCAAGTTCCGGCTTATAACAGTAAAAGGACTTTCCCGCTTTGATGCTGTAAGCTCAAATATGCTGGTCGGTTACAGCGTGGCAAAAGATCGTTTGATAATTGAAATGGCTCCCTTGAGCGCATTGGGGCTTTCGCTGCTGAATGGCAATGTTATAAATTCCCAAAATAAACAGGTGCTCATCAAGCGGGAAGATGTGGAAATTGCCGAGATGCAGCCGTTCAATCCCGGGCGGATGGAGTGGCCTTCTCCGACGGTGTTCAATCGCAGTATATCGTATCCGATCTCAATATCGCTGAAGTCAAAAGAAAATGGCAGTGTATTGCTGCAATCCGACGGCATGATCGTCCCGTGATAGGCAACTGCATATTGCAGGTGGAAAAACTGTGATGCTGTGATTTTTATTGCTGATATATGTTTTGAAGCTTACCGGATCTTCCCGGCACCTTAAAATGTTTTCGTATGAAAAAAGAGGGCATTGCAATCTCTTTTAATGATTTGCAATGCCCTTTAAGCGTTTATATGAGGCTGATTACTGTTGATTGGCAAATTGTTTAAGCTGCCGGATTTCTTCTGCCCAGAGTTCCGGTTCCGGAGTTTCCAGTATTATTGGTATATTATCCAGTTGCGGATCTTGAGCTATTTGCTTAAAAGTTTCCCAGCCCAGCGTGCCTTTGCCAAGACTGTCGTGACGGTCGAGTTTACTGCCTAATGGCGCTTTGGCATCGTTGAGGTGGATGCCGCCTAAACGGTCAAAGCCGATAAGCCGGTCGAACTTCCTCCAGAATTCTGTATATTTTTCCGGAGTTTTAAGGTCGTAACCGGCAGCGTAGCTGTGGCAGGTATCTATGCAGACTTTGATCCGGTCATCGGCGGATGCAAACTCAATGATTTGAGCAATCTGTTCAAGCTCAAAACCTGCATTGCTGCCTTGACCTGCCGTATTTTCGATAACCGCATCCACACCGCTTGTTTCGGCAAGGGCGGTCTTTATGCCGTCGGCAATGCGGCGCAAGCACTCATCCATGCTGATAAGTTTAAGGTGGCTGCCGGGGTGAAAGTTCAAACGGTGCAGACCAAGTGCCTGACAGCGTTTCATTTCTTCGGTAAAAGCGGCATGGGCAGCTTTGGCTTTGCCCGGATCGGGCTGACCGAGATTGATCAAATAACTGTCGTGGGGCAGGATCATATCCAAACGGAAATTGTGTTTGGTGCAGTTGGCTTTGAACAAGGCTATATCTTCATCTTTCAACGGCGGGGCACTCCATTGCCGCTGATTTTTGGTGAACAATGCAAAGGTATCTGCACCGATTGCCGCAGCGTTCAAAGGGGCGTTAAAAACGCCTCCGGCGGCGCGGACATGGGCTCCAAAGTATTTCATAATTGGTAAAAACTCCATTTTTTATCGTTGATAACTGGCATTTTCAGCAATGCCGGTGTAGTTTACTATAATCTTTATTTTATAAAAAAGCAAATCAATAAGCAATGATCAAAACAGTTTTTGATAATGGTACACTGGTCTGGTCGGGCGGCGAAATCGCTGAACTGGTCGCCGCAGTGCCGGAACTTTTTAAATTTGACAACCGGATCAACGGTTTCCGTTCCCGGGCATGTGATTACGCAGCCATACTGTATCAAATCCGCACCATGCAGCTGGAGTTGGAGGATAAAGCTGCGCTCTTTGAGCCTTTGAAAGAACTTGTTTTGCAGGAAACGCTCATTCCCCGCTCCCACCAGCAAACTGCTTTTGAAGCATGGCGGCAGAACTCTTACCGGGGCGTAGCGGCATTGCCTACCGGCAGCGGCAAAACGATTTTAGCTGTAATGGCGATCGCCCGGCTGAAGCGGCCGACTCTGGTGCTGGTGCCTACCATTGACCTTCTGGCGCAATGGGCAAATGTTTTGAAACGGTTTTTCAATGTGCCGATCGGGATGTGGGGCGGCGGCAGCAATGAAACTTGCGATATAACCGTTTCCACATACAATTCAGCGGTTTTGAAAATGGAGTTTTTCGGCAACCGGTTTGCTTTTCTGATCGCCGACGAGTGCCACCATTTGCCGGGACCCGCCAATCAACTGGCGGCACAATGGTCGATAGCACCGTACCGTTTGGGGTTGAGTGCCACGCCGGAGAGCGACCCGGAACGGGATGAGGTCATGAATGACCTTATGGGCAAGGTCTGCTGCCGTATCCAGATAGATGAATTGAGTCAGGGGATACTTTCGGACTACGAAGTGGAAACCATTGAGCTGTCGCTTACGCCGGAAGAGCATGCTGAATATTTGCTGAACCGCAAAGTTTACACAGATTTTCTCCATCAGCATCATCTGGTGATGAATTCAGTTAAGTCGTGGCGGAATTTTATTATGGAAGTTGTCCGCAGCGGGCAGGCGGGCCGCAAAGCTTTTGAAGCTTACCTTAAACAGAAAAATATTGCCCGCAGCGGCGAAGAAAAATTCAATATGGTCTGGGAATTGTTAAAGCGTCATGCCGGGGAACGGATCATTATTTTTACTGCGGACAATGCTGCTGCCTACGAGCTGGGGCGACGCTGTTTTCTGCCGGTACTGACTCATCACACCAAAAGTGCCGAACGCAAGAATATGTTGGAAAATTTCCGTACCGGAGCTTGTCCGGTTTTGGTTTCCAGCAAAGTGTTGAATGAAGGCGTGGATGTACCTGAAGCCAACATCGGTATAATCTTTTCCGGCGGTTCCGGCGTGCGGGAGCATGTGCAGCGGCTGGGCCGCATCCTCCGGGCAAAACCGGGCAAAAAAGCGGTGCTTTACGAATTGGTCAATGCTTCCACCAGCGAGCTGAATGTGCTTAACCGGCGGCGGGCACACCGGGCGTATACCTCTAAAATCTATGGAGGTGGAATATGCTGAACCGTGAGCTTTTGCAATTTACCCGCAACTCCGGCAGGATAAGTGTGCGTTTTGTAAAGCTTGACCGCATAAATCTGACCATTGCTGAAGCGTTGCTGGCAATTTACCGGGAAGCAGCCGATCATCAGCTGTCCCGTTCGGAATTGGAAGATAATCTGGAACCGTTTTTGAAAGCTGCATTGCAGGGCAAAACTGCTGCCGGAATGAATAAAGTCATACTCGACCATTGTGAGTTTTTCAGCCGGAGTGCTTATTCCAATACTGCTGAATTAAGAGAAGAGATTTTTAAGAGTGCCGCTCAAGTTTTAGCCGATCCACCGGAAACTCTTGCCGAATATCAAAAGCGTATCCGGCTTTTGAATTCAGATAATCCCCTTTGCCGGAACGATATTTACGGAGATTTGCCGGAGTTCGACCGTTTGTCAACGATTCCCCAGTGGAGCGGGGCGGAACTTTGCAATGTATATAATGTAAATCTGGTACAGAGTTTGCTGCTCTATGCCGAAAGTCTGGAGCTTTTTCTGGCAGATCCCGATCCGATGACTTTGCGGAAATTCATGCGGCGGCTGAAGTTTTTCCGCTTGCTTGCCGAAGTGGAAAAGATTTCCAGGCATGAAGTGAAACTGACAGTCAGCGGCCCGGCTGTGCTCTTTGGCGAAAACCGCAAATACGGTTTGCAGCTGGCTTCATTTTTTCAGGTGATACTTTTGATGAAAGAGTGGAAAATGCGTGCCAGGTTGAATTTACGCAACGATGGCAATAGTGAAGTGCTCAATCTTTCCAGTCAGAAGTGCGAATTGAAGAGTTCCGCCCGTCGCTGGGCAACTTGTGTACCGGAAGAAGTGTTGCTGTTTATCCGGCAATTCCGGTTGCAATCAGATCATTGGACTGAAGCACCCGAAGTTGATTTGCCCCGGATTTCCGGCAAAGGCGTGATTTTCCCGGATTTCTCTTTTTCCCGGAAAAATGATCCGGAAAAAGTGGTGCATGTGGAGCTTTTTCACCGCTATTACAGCAGCACATTAAACAGCCGCTTGGAGTTTTTACTGCAAAATCCGGCTTTCCCGCTGGTTATAGGAATAGATCGTTTTTTGCTGGGGAAAAATGGCGAAAAAGAGTTTCTTGAGCACTACAGCTCTATAAAAAACCATATTTTCTTATACAGCAACTACCCGGGAGTGGAAAAAGTATGCCGCACTTTGGATAAAGTTGCGGCATGGTAAATGCAGATTATTTTCTTATCCATGTGGCAGTTATGCCTGCCGGAAGAACCCGGTTTGTTGTTTCCGGTATTGTCATTTCGCTGCTTTGAATACGCCCCTGACCCAGCACTGACTCCAGCAACCGTTCCAGCCCCAGCGGGGTGAATCCGGGCGAGTGACAGCTTAAAGTTACAAAAGCGTTGCCCTCTTTTTCCAACAGATCCCGGCACATAGCGAGCAGTTCTATGATTTGATCGTCGATTTTCCAGAGCTGCCCGGCACTGCCTCTGCCGAAACTGGGCGGGTCGAGGGCGATCCCACGATAGCGGTTGCCCCGCCGCAGTTCCCGTTTGCAGAACTTGTTCACATCATCCACGATCCAGCGGATGCGGTCGGGTACATCATCGTTCATACCTTGATTTATTCTGCCCCACTCCACCATACCCCGGGAGGCGTCGAGGTGCGATACCAGCGCCCCGGCTCTTGCCATTGCCATTGAGCCGATCCCGGAATATGCAAACAAATTCAATGTTTTTACATCTTTGCCCAGGGTGGGGATGATCTCTTCAAAAAACTTCCAGTTTTTATACTGTTCAGCAAAAAATCCCAAATGGCCGAAACTGGTGGGTTTGATGTGCAAATTAAAGTTGCCCCAGCGCATCACCCAGCTTTCGGGCAGGGGGCGGTTGAGTGTTTTCCATTTGCCGTGACCGGAACTGTCCCTGACAAATTCGGCATCGGCACTGCTCCACTCTTTGAGCGGCAGCATGGGGTTCCAGCAAGCGTTGAGGGCAGGGCGGATCAATTTCCAGTGACCTACCTGTTCAAGTTTCCGGAAATTGCCGGTATCAAGAAGTTTATATTCCAAAACAGGTTCATTTTTTTTCATCAGTTGATCTCACTCGGGTTGTTCATTTGGGGTTTGAATTGGTTTTATCTCTTCTGTACAATAGACGATTTCTCCGCGACAAACTGTCATAAGCAGTCTGTTGGTGCCTTGTTCAAAGATCGCCATATCGGCCCGGGTACCGGGGCGGAGTATACCGCGATCCTGCAAGCCCAGCGACAATGCCGGATTGCTGCTTACGCTGCATGCAGCATAGGTTTCGTCGGTGTTGGCGTAGTTCATCAAGCTGTGCCATCCGGTATCCAGCAAAGTGGTGGTACCGGCAAGTTTCCCTTCGGTATTGTGTGAGAATCCATTTTCCACTACGATCGGAGTGTCGCCGATAAAGTATTTGCCGTCGGGCATGCCCGATGCCATGATCGCATCGCTGATGGCGACCAGTTTGGTTTCGGGTTTGCAGCGGCAGGCGAGTTCCACCATACGCGGATGCAGGTGCCGCCCGTCGATAATAAGTTCTGTCGTTACCCGGTCATCGGTCAACGCTACGGCGGTTATGGATATACAGCGCTGTTCCAGCGGCGGCATACCGTTGAACAGGTGTGTGCAGCAGCGGGCACCGGCATCGATGGCGCGCAGGGTTTCTGCTTCGTTGGCAATGCTGTGCCCCATAGAGGGCTGTATGTCGGATTGCAGCAAAAACTCAACAAGTTTATCTGATCCGGGGAGTTCCGGCGCAAAAGTTACCCGCCGGATCATCCCTTTGCCGGCAGAAATAAGTTCTTTGAGAAAAACAGCATCAAACTGTCGCAGAGCATCCATATTCTGTGCTCCGCGTTTGAGCTGATTGATGAATGGCCCTTCCAGATGTATTCCGACGGGTTCGGCTCCGGGCATGGGGTGAGTCATAACTTCTGCCAACGCTGCAACAGTATTGAGCATATCCTGCGGCGGCAAACTTACTACGGTCGGCACAAAGCCGGTTATGCCGTGGGCGGCAAGCAGCAGACTCATCGCCTGAATACTGCCTTCGTTGCATCCGGTACGCGAAGCATCGAATCCGGCGCCGCCGTGGATGTGCGAATCGATAAAACCCGGCATGATATAGGCGTTGGGCAGATCGTATATTTCCAACTCTTTATCCATATTGAAAGCGGATACTCCGCCGATAGCTATTATGGAGCCGTTTTCGCAAAGCACGGCGCTTTGATCAATACGCTTTTGCGGGGTCAAAGCATAACCTGTCATATAAAGGCGTCTGGTGCGTTTTTTCTGTTTCATACAACAATATCCTGAAAAATCATTTGACTTAATCTCTCCTGGCATATAATTTAATACATTATGGAAAAAAAGCAAAACCGCTTTTCTATCTTGACGGAAAAAAAGTCCCTATATACCATTTTTTGAAAATGTCAAGTCCTGAAACGATAAAAATTACGACTTTTTTTCTTGAAAACTTTTCAATTTTTATTTGAAATATTGAC
>JAZMZK010000018.1:0-116763 GCA_045585955.1 Victivallaceae bacterium | reverse complement strand
ACCCGTATTGGGAACAGAGCATTTTTTTTACTTTTGGAGTTAAAATAATCTGCATATCGCTTTTTTGCAAGTTTTGAGCAAATGAATATTTGAAAAACTTTGCTCTGTGTGCTAACTTATATAATCAAATCTTAACCAGGGAGTGAAAATATGTATTCCAAAATTTTAGCGGCAGTTTGCATGTTGCTCATTGCTATGTCGTCCGTTTCCGCCAAAGAACTTAAAGTGTTGATGATCGGCAACAGCTTCTCCGTTTGCGTAGGCAACTATCTGCCGCAGATCGTGGCTGCCGATGGCGAAAACAAACTGGTGTTGACCAGTGCTTACATTGGCGGATGCACCCTTGAAAGACATTACAACAATCTGGTAAAGGCTGAAAAAGAAGCCAATTTCAAGCCTTATCAGGTAAAAGTGTGGGATTCGGCAGTCAATCCGGTGAAAGCCAAGGCGGTACGGAAAAATGTCAATGAACTGCTGAAAAACAACCAGTACGATGTTATCTCCATCCAGCAGGGCAGTCAGAAGAGCTTCGATTTTACCAGCTATGAACCTTATGCCGGGGAGATCATCAAATACATCCGCAAATATCAGAAAAATGCCGAAATCGTCATCCAGCAGACCTGGTCGTACCGCAAAGATTCCAAGCGCTTTCCCAAACTCATTGCTGATCAGGTGGTTATGTATAACAAGCTTAAAGATGCCTACGGTAAGTTGGCTGCCAAGTACCAGCTGCGGGTGATCCCCATGGGTGATGCGGTGCAGATCTACAGGGGGGATACACCGGTAAAGTATACTGTTCCCACCAAAACCTACAAACGCCCGGAACTCCCCAGTGATGCCGGTGATGTGGTCGGCAAGTTTGCCTGGAGAAAAAACAAGAAAACACAAGAGTACAGCATGGGGGCCGATTGCCACCACCTGAACTTCCGCGGCGAATACATGCAGGCTGCTCTCTGGTACATGTTCCTCTTTGATGCTCCGGTGGAAAAAATCAAATTTGCCCCCCAAAAAGTTGATGCTAAAGAGGTTGCTCTCCTGAAAAACTGTGCGGCTAAAGCAATTAAGGGCTGTAAGAACCTCAAAAAATAAATCTGACTTGTTGCGTAGTCGCAATATTCTGTTATGTTATGATCAGCGGTGATGCTTCAGATGCCATGCACCGCTGATTTTTTTGTCAGCAAATAAAAACGGGACGATAAGCGGAATATTACCAGTTTTGAAAACATGTATACCGGTTGCGGTTACAACATTGATGGATTTGGGCTTGACTGAATTTTATTATCTTGAAAAATTGCAAAAATTCTGCTTTGCGCTATAATATAATAATTGCAAAATATATTGGTGATTTTTTTAAGGTTCGGTTTTATGATAAAATCAATAAATATGCTTCGGATCATGCTCCGGCGCTCCGACAAAATAAAATTGGTGTGTATTGCTTTGCTTACAACAGTTTCGGCATTGTGGGAAGTTCTGGGGATCGGTCTGGTCATACCGGTCGTGGCGGCGGTAGTCAATCCGGTGCTGCTGGAACAAAATGTTTATCTTAAAATGTTTTATGAATGGTCGCCGGTAAAGGATCATCGCAGTTTTATGATTTTTACCGCAGCGTTAGTTGTGCTGAATTTTACGGCTAAAAATCTCTTTTCTCTGTTCGTTTTACACTTGCAGCGCAATTTGATTTACGATAAACAGCATGAACTGGGTGAGCGTTTGTTTAAAAAGTTTGTCAACGCTGACTATGCTTTTTCTGTGGAGCACTCCCCGGCTGAACTGAATGCCCGGCTGGGACGGGTCAGTTTGGTTTGTGACGGTACGATTATGCCGATGCTGTCGATTTTAAGTGATGCATTGGCGATTACTGCACTGACAGCAGCTCTGCTGTTTTTTATGCCGGTTGTGCTGGTGTCGGCTTTGATAGCACTGCTGGTGCTTGCTCTGGTCTTTTATTTGCCGTTCCGGCAGGTGAATTCCCGCTTGAGCAACGAGTATATGAAAAGTGATAATGCAGTAAATGCCGACCGCATTGCAGTTTTTACCGGAATGAAAACTGTAAAAAGTTTTAATTGTGGGGATTTCTTTATCAACAGGTTTTCCCGCAATTACGGAAATTTTTCCCGGATATCCGGCCGGATTTTTTGGTTGGGGCAAATACCGCGTCTGGGTTTGGAAGTGTTGGCGGTCGTACTGGCTATGGGGATTTTTTGCAGTATGGTTGTTACTGATGTTTCCAGCGGTTCGATCGTACTTAATTTGGCGTTGCTTACTGCCGGTATGGCAAGAATAATGCCTTCTTTGAGCAGAATGCATTACAATTTGACCCGGCTGCGGCAAATCGATAAGATTTTTGAAGCATTGTATACTGATTTATGCAGCGGCAGTCCGGAAGTGGAAAAGCCGCTGAATACCCCGGCTGCGGCAACTTTGTCGGAAGCGCTGGAGGTAAAGAATATATCGTTTGCTTATCCGGATGGTAAAGTGGTGTTTAAGGATTTTTCCTGTATCATAAAAGCTCATACATCTGTTGCTGTTACCGGCGCTACCGGCAGCGGTAAAACTACTTTGGCTGACCTGATAGCCGGACTTTATCAACCGCAGAGCGGCAATATAACATTTGACGGTGTTGACTGGAAAAAATCACCGGATACTTTACGCAAGATCATCGGCTATGTACCGCAATATGTTTTTCTGATCGATGGCTCGATACAGGAAAATGTAACGCTGGGCGTAGAGCCGAAAAATGTGGATGAAGAAAAACTCCGGAAAGTGCTTGAACTTGCCAATTTGAGCGAGTGGGTAAATTCTCTGCCGGATAAATACGCATCGCAAATCGGCGAAAACGGAGTGAAACTTTCCGGCGGTCAGCGGCAGCGGCTGGGAATTGCCCGGGCTTTGTACCGGGAACCGGAACTTTTGATATTGGACGAAGCAACCAGTGCGTTGGATGAAACCAGCGAAAATGCGGTGGTCGAGGCTCTGGAAACTTTGCACGGCAAGATGACTATGCTGGTAATAGCTCATCGCCAGAGTACAATAGAACATTGCGAAGCAAATATCAGGATAGGAATGAAGTTTATCGTATAAAAATTTTGCAAGGTTGCTTTTGAACAATTATATTAATGTATCAGGAATGTGTATAGTATATGCTTAATTCAATGAATACAGAGGTGGTTTATGAAGAGTTACCGTAAAGAATTAGTAATGCACATAAGTAAGCGCCGCGGTTTTGTGAATATTACTCCGGATGTGGAAAAGGCATTGAAAGAATCCGGTATCAGTGAAGGTCTGGTTCTGGTCAATGCCATGCACATAACAGCTTCGGTTTTTATAAACGACGATGAATGTGGACTGCATAATGACTTTGAGCGTTTTCTGGAAAGGCTTGCTCCGGAAAAACCTTATAATCAATACGATCATAACGGTTATGAAGATAATGCAGATGCGCATCTGAAAAGACAGATAATGGGGCGTGAAACTGTGGTGGCGGTAACTGCCGGAAAACTGGATTTCGGCCCCTGGGAACAAATTTTTTACGGCGAATTTGACGGCATGCGCGATAAACGGCTGCTTATAAAAATCATTGGCGAATAATATGATCGGGAAGGGTGTTGATTTGTTATGAGAGAAATATTCCGGATGCACAATGTTGATTCGCCTGCTGTGCGGCGTCAGCGCAAGTGGGTGCTGAATGCTGTGAATTTCTGGCATTCCCGTTGGGGTGAACGCAGTTTTCTGGCAGCATTGGCGATCCTGATCGGCTTATTTGCCGGTTTGGCTGCGGCGCTTTTGCACTGGATCGTGGAAGAACTTGGGCATTTTGCGCAGAATGTGCCGGCGATAATGCAGAACATAGGTGCTGGAACTCTGACCGGAGTTTTGATTTTTGCGCTTTTTCCGTTGATAGGGATGGTTTTATCATATATCGTACAGCGGACAATGGGGGGCGCAAGGTATGCCAAAAGTTTGAGCCCGCTTATTCTGGCGCTGCATCGTAAACGCCCGACAATACCTTTGACTGAAACATTTTCGCATTTGCTTTCGAGTGCTTTGGCTGTGGGCTGCGGCGGTTCTGCCGGTTTGGAAGCCCCGAGTGTGTTGACCGGTGCCGCAATAGGGGCAAATACCGGAAGTTTCTTTTTTGTTGCCAAAAAGCGGCGGGCGCTGCTGCTGGGCTGCGGGGCATCGGCGGCTATTGCTGCTATATTCGACAGTCCCATTGCCGGAGTGCTTTTTGCAGCCGAAGTTTTGCTGCCGGAGTTCAGCGTTTCGGCGCTGGTGCCGATGATCATGTCTTCGGCAGTGGCATCGGTAGTTGCTCAAAAACTGATGCCGGATATGGAGTTTTTTGTGGCAGCAACCGATCCGTGGCGTTTTGATGCGGTACCATGCTATGTGCTCTGCGGAGCTGTTTGTGCATTGGTCGGGGTGTATGTGATCAAAACTGCGTATAAACTTTCCGGCGAATTAAAAAAACGCTTGCGTAACCCGTGGACAAGATTATTTACCGCTGGCGGCATACTCTGTTTTATCTTATGGGTATTGCCGGTTCTGCGGGGGCAGGGGTATTGGTTCATTGAGCGGTTGTTTGCCGGAGATATAGCCGGATTCAGAGAAAAATCAACTTTCCTGAAAGCGCTGCCGGAAGGCGAATGGATGGTGCTTTTGCTGTTGTTTATGGTTATATTGCTCAAAGTTATTGCCGCTGTTCTGACAGTAGATGGCGGTGGTGACGGAGGTATTTTTGCGCCTTCAATGTTCATTGGTGCTTTTACCGGTTTTGCATTTGCGCATTTGGTAAATATGACCGGGGTGGTTCATTTGCAGGAAAATAACTTTGTGGCAATCGGTATGTGCGGTGTTTTTACCGCGGTAATGCGGGCGCCGCTGACCGGCATATTTCTTATTGCCGAAATCACACACAGCTACACATTGCTGGTGCCGCTGATGATCGTATCGAGTGTAGCATACTTTTTTGCCCATTTGTTTGAACCCAATTCCATTTACCGCAAAGCGCTGGCTGAAAGTAATCTGCTGATCAATGACCGCGATCAATCCATGCTGCGGCGTTTACAGGTCAAATTCAGTTTGAATCGCCGCTGCCGCAGTTTACGGCCGGGCGACAAGTTGGCTGTTTTGATCGAAGAAGTGGAAAAATCCCCCGGTAATCCGCTTTATCCGGTGCTGGATGGGGATGGGCATCTGCTGGGAGTCGTGTATGTTGAACGGGTGCTCAAGGCAATGATAAATCACAAAGAATTTGATTTTCTTTTGATATACGATGTAATGGAAAACCCTCCGGAGATACTTAATCCCGATGATGACCTTGCCAAAGCAATGGCGGCTTTTGATCTGTATCGTTTGGAGGTTTTGCCGGTTTGTTCAAGTGACGGAGTTTTTCTTGGGGTGTTGGAAAAGACTCCGATTTTCAGTAAATATCGAAGAATGGTCAAGGAAACAGAGAATTTTTAATTTTATATCGATGGAGGCAGCTTATGGGATCTTTTATTCATTATTGCAAATATTGCAATGCCAAGCTCAATGTTGATGATGCCTGGATGGGCAAAACAATGAAATGCCCGGCTTGCGGTAAAAAAATAAATTTTCCGCAAGCAGATAATGAGTTTGAGTCTGCCGCAGGATCCAGTGATTTATCTGATGTGCCATCTGCTCCTGATTTGCAACTGCCGGATCCGCCGCAAACCGGCAGCACCACAACCGGTGCAACCGCTGTACGGCGGATAAAATTAAAACGCAAAGCTAAAAAAACAATGGATGATATGCCGACGGCTCCTGACAGTGAAATGCCGCTGCCGCCCGGCGCTGATACGCCGCAAGAAAAGCCCCAACTGAAGATCGCAGTAAACAGCAAAAACTGGAGCGCTGCTGAAGATACACTTTCCGGTGAATCTGAAGAGAAACCTGTACCTTTAAGACCGACTGCCACTTTGAATACAAAAAACGGCAGCGGGAAGGGGGGATCGGAAAATAATTTTTTCCATAAATCGTATTTCTGGGGTCGGCTGGGCTGCCGATCCGTGTATGTGCTGGCGGCGATGATATTGTTTGCAGGCGTATACTTTTCCTGGCACCTCTATTGTGACTATCGGGAAAGTGAAGCGCTTATACCGGAAAAAATAGCTTTGGCAGCAGCAAATAAAGAGCTGATCAGGCGGGAAAAGGAATTGAGTAATCAATTTAAAAATGCTGTAAGTTTGCTGCAAGGCTCCGGTAATATCGGCAGTGATGGCATACTTGACGGAATGAGTTTGAGTGCTGATATATGCCGCCATCCTGATCCCATGCCGCTGGGGGGGCTTTCCCGGCGTGATTTGTCGAAGGCACAGTATGTACTTGAACAATACAAGCAGAGCAATACAAAAATCAAAGAAGCATTTGTTAAAAGTTTCGGCTCCATTCCGTATAAACCCGGCGTGGCTGCAACTGCTGTTTCGCACGGTTCAAACCGGATCATAGTGCAGGCCGGAGAACTCAAACAACAGTTTTATACCAACGAAAATTATAAAAAAAGTGTGTTGGAGTCGCTGGAAGTTACAATGCAGAATTTCAAGAATAAGTTTTCAGCCGGTAATACCGAACAACAACGATTGCTCAAACAGTTTGAAGCTGCCGCCGGTTTTGTCCGTAAACAGCTTTTTCCGAATGATAACAATGTAACTGTTGTAAAAACCAGATCCCCCCGGACTGTTCCCGGTAAAGCTCAAGGCGAACTTGAGATCGCCGCCGGACTGATCGTGCAGCTGGCGGATGGCTGGCAGCTGGATCTTGAAATAGCCGAAATGGAAAGATTTCTGGAAAAAATTCCCCGGCTGATCAATGTTTACAACAGCAAAAAAACTACGCTTTTGCGGGGGATGTATAAAGAACAAGTCAGTTTGTGGCTTAAAACTTTGTTGCTGGCATTTGCGTTGCTGGTGTTGGGCGATGTTTTGCGGGCTCTCTTTGACAAGGCAGATATCCTGCGCCGTATGGAAGGTAAAAATTTATGAGGAATAAACTCGCAGTTTGTAGCGCATTTTTGTTTGTGCTCACGGCTTTTGGCGTTTGCGGATGCAGCGATGCGGCAACTTCAGAAAAAAGACTTTCCGCAGATATGAAATATCTGATCAGTCAATATATGAAAAGTGAATTTGCCAAACAAATAAAACTCAACAGCCAGAGTAAGGCTTTTCTGATCAGTGAAAATAAACTTCTGTTGCTGGAGTTTGACGGTATCGAGGCTGTGCCGCGCACAGCACCTCATGGTGATTTGATCGAAATGGCGGTTGCCCGTCACTATGCAGGGCAGGAACTTGATATATTTTGCCGCAAAGCATCTTGGAGCAAGCTTACCAAAATCAAACATGAACGCTATACATATCGGGCATTGGTGTCACTTGACTTTGTGGATAAGCGGCGTATGTGGCAGCATGTACCGGCAGTCAGTATTGTTATGACTGACTTCAAAATACGATCTACCCCGGATAAACTCAAAAGCGAACTGCTGAATAACGCTGTCCGGGCACTGCCGGATGAAAAATTTGATTACAATTATATATATATCCGGCCGAGTTCTTCAAGTCAGCGTAATTTTACTGCAACATTTTTTGTCTGTTATGATCCGGAGCTGCCCGGTTGGGTTGCGGAAGATGCAGAACTTGCCGGCAGTATAAATGTTGCTGCCGTACCTGCTGATTGGTTGAACAACACATTCGATAAACTCAAACCGGAAAAAGGTATTATGCCTTATAAGCAGGAATTGTATTGGCAAAACAGCAAAACTATCCGGCAGAATTATGATAATGGATTGGTCTTTTTCGATAATCAATGGATGCCGGCAGATCAGGCAGTAGAAACTGTAAAATTGAATGCTTTGACTGCTGCATTCGATCCAGGTCGGGCTACGGTGGAAGAATTGACTGACTTTTTGCAAAAACTGAAAAGTTTTTCTGCCAGGATGGACTTAACTGCCGGTTTGCAGAAGGCTGTGAGCTGCGCCGAATTACATATAAATAATCTGCGTAATGAGAACAGCTGCCGTAAGTTGGAAGATTTTCTTGCGCTCATGCAGGAAGAACCGGCGTACAGTCAGGGTTTTGAGCAGGTAAAAGAAAAGCTCAAACAGACGATCATTGCTGCCAAACGGCGTATCAACCAACAGTTGGATAATGCTGTAATGGATATAAAAAATGCCTTAAAAAGTATAGTAGAACTTAAAGCCAGTAACAACCTTACCCATAACCGGATAAATATTGAATGTGTGCGGCAGGATAATATATTGAAAAGAGTTTGTCCGCATGACAGTAAAGATATTTCCCGGCAGCTGTTTCGGTTGCGTTTTTTGTTGCTTTTGCAACATCGGCATTTTGACGAAATCAATAAACTCTACAAATCAGGCGAATACCGGAATCTCCTGCCGGAGCTGGAAAAGTCTGTAATTACCGATTGTAAAAATTGCCGCAAAGGTGTGCAAGCGTGTATTTATTGTGCAAAGCACCCCGGTAAATGTCCTGAATGTAATGGCAGCAGCTTCAAAATTGGTTCTCCTTGTGCTGAATGTAAATCAAGCGGGATATGTATGCACTGCAAAGGCAGCAGACGCATGAAATGTATGAATTGCAATGGCCGCGGATTTTTAATTTTGTTTAGCACTGCTGAAGCCGTTTGTAATAAAACGATTGCAGAATTTGAATTTGTTTTGGGTAATAATATAAAAGAACTGGAAAGTAAAAAATACGCATTACCTTAATCGCACAAGCCTGTTGCTTATGGACAGGTGGCGGGGCATCTTACGCTATGTCCCGACACCTGACAATATCTTTTATTTTGCCTGCAAATATTGTTTTATTGCTTTTTTAGCACACTTCCGTAAAAGTGCGGCATCTTGCACATTTATATTCTTGGGCGTATAAGTTATTTTTTCCGCATCTTCGTTAAACAGAAAAGCATACCAGCAAACTGCCTGCAAGTAGTTGCCCTGATCGTTCAAATGTGAGTAATCGTTATGCACATAACGCTTTGGCGGTTTGACTTTGCGGTTAGTCTGCCACAATGATACCCCCACAACATCGCCGGAAAAATCGGGCAGGGCGGGGAATTTATAAGTCGCCTTGCGATCTATCGGGACATACTTTTTTGGCGTATCGGCACGATAAATCTGCACAGCATCCGCCATGGGGATCACCCGCAGTTTATGCTTTTCAGCCAGAGTTCTGTAAGCTGCGGCAATTTTTTCATACATGGTTTTCTGATCCAGCTTCCAACCTTTAAAGCTGGGGGAATCCACCCGGTATGCCCAGGTCTGGTGAATGACGATCTCGGCATTTTTCTGATATTTGCGGATGTACTTGATCAGCTCATCGGCATAAGGCTGATAAGTTTTATAGTCAAAACTTCTGGCACTGCCCTGCTGAATGGTGATTATATCGTACTGATTATTTTTCAGCAATTCATTAACATTGCCTGCCACTGAATCGCTGGTTTTGCGGTTGGGATTTTTCTTGGAATCCCAAACTGTTATCTTGTAGGGTTTGACCGCAGGATTTTTTTCGGCTTCCAGCAATTTAGCGTGATGTTTTTGCAGTGGGCATCCGCCGATATAGGCGCTGGTCAGGATCAAATGATGTTTGTTTTCAGCATTGACCAGCCGCGGCAGATATACCCCCACGCAGCGGGAAAAACTGTTACCGATCATCAGAACTTTCAGCTCTTTTGCCGAAAGTGTGGTCGTTACTGCCAGCAGCAATATAAATAACCATGAAACTTTTGCAACCATCATTTACCTCCCGTAAATTACAGCTCGTTCAAGATTTTCAACGCCCCACCGTTGTCGTGGATGATGCGTTTGCCGCTTTTGCGGGCTTCGTTGGCATCATCAATGGCTTGGAGAATAGCTTTGGAGGCATTTCCCAGAAATTCACTTTCCAGCTTTTCGCCCAGTTCGGCGCTGGCTTTTTCGGGGTAGCCCATAACGCCCACGACCACATCAGCACGCTGACTGGTCTGCACAACTTCCTGCGGTAGATCGGTGAAACTTTCCCGCAGCTGATAGCTGTCCGGGTCGGAACGCAGCCGTTCGGCGACTTCTTCCACATCGGTTTGGAGCATATCTTTGCGCACCACTTCGGGGCACCAGTGCAGCAGCAAGCTGGTTTCCGCCAACGCTGCATGGTAATCGCGGGTGTTGAAAAGTTCCAGCCAGGTGGGCGAAAAATCCCAAATGGGAGTCATCAATATCATCTTATCTTTAAGGGCAGGATTGAGCCACTTTTGGATACGCAGCGATTCTTTCAAATGCAGCATGCTTTCGCTGCCGCCGTGGCCGGGCAGAATAATGAAGTTATTAAAGCCCTGCAAGGCAAGAGATTCGATGATCTCGCCCACCAGATTGCTGAAGGTGTTGGGTTTGACATTGATCGTGCCGGTAAGCAAGCCGCCGGAAAAGGTGTAGTTCAAGGTCGGTGCGATCAGGCAGTCCAGTTTTTCCGCCAGCTTTTGGGAGAAGAAATCGGCATTTCTTATATCCATATCCAGCGGCAGGTGGTAGCCGTGCTGTTCGCTTAAAGCATAAGGTATGATGATGGTTTTGTGTTTGGCGTTTGCCAGATAATTTTTCAGCTCGAGAACGGTCAAGTCCTGCATACGGCGGCTTTTCATAGTGGATCCCTCCGGTTTTTTGTTATATACAGAAAAATTGTTGCTTTACATTATATTAAGTTTTTTCAATGCTTCGATAACTTCTCCGGCAGTGAGTTTTTCCATACAGTGGCGGTTGCCGGATGGACATACGCGTTTGAAACATGGCGCACACGGTTCTTTATCGTAAACGATCAGCCATTTATCGCTGACCGGTCCGGTTGCCCGGTAGTCTGTGGGACCGAACACTGCCACTCCCGGCACGCCCAAAGCTGCCGCCAGGTGCATGATGCCGGAATCGTTGGCTACGCAGCAGCGGGCATTTCTCAACAGATTGTATAAATCGCTGAAAGTCGTTTCGCCGGAGAGGTTGAACGCCTTGTTTTCCGGCAATCCGGCAATTACTTCATCGCCGATAAGTCGTTCGGATTTACTGCCCAGTACAGCCACAATACCGCCAGTTTTTATATATTCAGCTGCTACAACATTGAATTTACTGCTTTCCCAGCGTTTGGCAGCGCCGTATGCCGCCCCCGGAGCCATCAGCATCAATTTGGGGTGTTGGCAGAAACTTTGCATCTTTAACGACAACTGCCCCATTGACAAGTTTGATTTCAGCGGCGGCATCAACGGTTCCTGGCGTTTTGCTCCCATACTGCTTACGATGGCAAGATATTCGTTGGTATGGTGGCTTTCATTCAATGTTCCGGTTTGCCATTTGGGGAATTTGAAGGTGCCTTTCATCAATATCCAGCGGCATCGGGCGGCTCTGCCGTAAAGCTCTTTGATTCCGGCCCGCCGCATCTGCCATGCATCCCGCAGCGAGTTGCTGAACAGCACTCCCACATTGAACTGGAAAGAACGCAGTTTTTCAAAGACTCTGCGATCCCAGCTTTTATGCGCCTCTTTTATGGTAACAACATAAGTAACTCCGGAGTAAAGCCGGTAAAGGTCAGCTACCTGCACGGGGGCAATCACCACCAGCGGAGCTTTTTCCGGCATCATTTGCCGCAATGCGTGCAATGCCGGCAGGGTCATTACCGCATCGCCCAGCCAGTTGGGCGATTTTACAGCAATGCCGTGTTGCAGTTTCGCCTGATCAATGGTAACCTCCGGAAACTGCCTGGCAGCAGCAAGGTCGGAAATGCTCTGGCGGATAATACTCATAAAAAAGCCTGTAATATTCTATCAGAACTGGGGGCGCATCCGCTGGGTTTTTACTTTGGGTTCTTCAAGATAAAGCATATACCACATTTCGCCCAACGCTGCGTTGGAAAAGTTTTTGGCTTTATCGTTGGCAAGGCGTTCCCAGTTGGCGTTCAA
Source organism: Victivallaceae bacterium (assembly GCA_045585955.1). Taxonomy (GTDB): domain Bacteria; phylum Verrucomicrobiota; class Lentisphaeria; order Victivallales; family Victivallaceae; genus SIG78. The sequence continues at coordinate 104,811 of JAZMZK010000018.1, read as the reverse complement.
TACTTCGTTGTCGCAGCGTTTTTTGCTTTCTGCCAGCAAGTTGCGGGCTGCTTCCAGCTCGTTGCGTTTGACCAATATCCAGCTGTAAAGTGCATAGAGCAATACTCCGGCATCGCCTTTGGCCCGCTTGAGTTTTCTTTTGGCAAACTTGTCCAGAGCCGGGTCGTTTTTACGATACATGCGTGCTATACGCATTGCAGAAGAAGTCGGATCAAAGAACAGGCATTTGTCCATCAAAGCATCCGCTTGAGCAAATTCTTTGATCTGGTAATGAAACATCATTTTCATCGTATTGATCTGTTTGGCAAGCATGGGGCTCCAAAGATAATAACGCTTGAGCTGGTCGGTCATTTCCAATGCTGTATGCACCGCCTGTTTCTGCTCTTTTTCTACTGTGCTTTGCATAAACTTCGGCGACATGCCGGGTTTCTGCTGCATCATGTTGACTTTGCGCTGGATCTTTGTCTGCACTTCCTGCAACTGGGTTTGGATGGCATTATTGACTTTGTTTACCCGGGTACGGATATACAAGCCGATCAGAATTTGTGTTATAACCATTGCCGCAATGCCGATAATGGCACCCCAGGACATATTGTGCATTGCATAGCCGCTGCCGTAAGCAGCAAGCAAACCGATAATTATTGCTGTAATGAAGGTCAACATAAATATTTTCTCCCAGTCTGTATTATGTTAAAGTATAAATTTATTTTTTCCGACGCTGTTTTTGTTTTTCTTTTTTCTTGAGCTTGGCAAGGCGCTTTTTCTTTTCCTGCTCTTTTTTGCTTATGGTTTGCACGCCGCCGCCAAACGGATTGAACCCTCCGGCCGAAGGCATGCTGCCGGGCGCAGAACCGCCGCCCATAAGGGATTTCATAAGTCCGCCCTTTTTCATCATCTTGCGCATCTGGTTGAACTGCCGGATGTAACCGGCGATCTTTTCCAGCGGCAATCCGCAGCCTTTGGCAATACGCTTGCGGCGGGCAAAGTCGATGCAATCAGGATTGGCGCGCTCGACAGGAGTCATGGAAAGCACCATCGCTTCCAACCGCTTGAATTCCCGGGGATCGACCATTGCTGCTGCTTCGGCGAGTTGTTTGCCGCCGGGCAGAAATTTGAGCAATCCTTCCAGACCGCCGAGTTTATCAAATTGTTTCAGCTGACTCAAAAAGTCATTGAAATCGAATTCGTTTTTGCGCAGCTTTGCAGCCAGTTTTTCCGCTTCTTCCTGATCCAGATCGGCAGCCGCTTTTTCCACCAGCGAAACCACATCGCCCATGCCCAGAATCCGTGATGCCATCCGGTCGGGGTAAAATACATCAAGGTCGTCGAGCTTTTCGCCTAAACCGATGAATTTGACCGGGCATTGTGTTACCTGCCGTATGGAAAGAGCCGCACCGCCGCGGGCATCCCCATCAAGTTTGGTAAGAATGAAACCGGTCAGATTCAAAGCTTTGTGGAAGGTGTCAGCCACATGTACTGCTTCCTGCCCCAATGCTGCATCGGCTACCAGCAAGACTTCGTCGGCACGCACGCTTTGGCGCAGCCGGATAAGCTCCTGCACCATGGCATCATCGATTTCCAAACGACCGGCGGTATCGAGGATCACTACATCGGTATGAGTAAATTTTGCCTGATTGACTGCTTTGGCGGCAATATCGGATACATTCATATTGCCCCGTTCGGCGTATACTTCTATGCCCAGATCTTTACCGAGGATCTCCAACTGATCAATAGCTGCGGGGCGATAAATATCACAAGCGGTAAGCAAAACAGACTTTTTCTGTTTATCGGTAAGGTATTTTGCCAATTTACCGGCAGTGGTCGTCTTCCCGGAACCATGCAAGCCTACGAGCATGATCACCGTCGGTTTGCTGGCAAGATCAAGTTCGCTTGCTTCGCTGCCCAGAAGTTCGATCAAATGGTCGTTGACGATCTTAACTACCTGTTGACCGGGAGTGATACTTTTCAGCACTGTTTCGCCCAGACAGTCGGTACGGACTTTTTCCACAAATTCACGGGCTATATCCACATTTACATCTGCATCAAGCAGTGCAAGACGGATTTCGCGCATTGCTTCGGAGATATTGCTTTCGGTCAACCGTGTTTCACCGCGAAGCTTTTTGAATATTTCTCCGAATTTGTCACTGAGATTATCAAACATGAGTCAGCTCTCTTTGTTCATTTTTGTTTAAAATATAAATTCATTGCATAATATACCACCTTTTTATGAATTCTTCAAGCGTGAAAGCAATTTTTCTTGCCTTGAGAGTTGCAAAAAACGATAATTTGTGTTAAATTATGGTTACAAACAAACAAAAATCTGAAAATAAGGATGGATATGCTATGAATACGATAAATGAATTGCAAAACCGTTTCGGTTCGGAAAATGTTAATTTTTATACCGGCCCCGGCAATTTTACTGCGGTCAAACTTACCAATGCTTTCGGCGAAGCAACTCTTACTTTGCATGGAGCACATGTTATGAGCTATACCCCCGCCGGGGCTGTCCCGGTTTTGTGGATGAGCGAAAAATCCATGTTTACTGCCGGTGAACCCATCCGGGGTGGTATCCCGGTTTGCTGGCCCTGGTTCGGCGCTGATGTTACCGGTAAGTTCGGCGGTCACGGCTACGCCCGGCTCTCGCTTTGGAGCATGGCATCGGCTGCACAGACTCCGGCCGGTGAAACTTGTGTGACTCTTACTTTGAGCGATAAGGATGTAGATCCCAAGTTTGCCCCCAAACCTTTTAAGCTGGAACTGGCAGTTACTTTGGGTGCCGCCTTGACTGTGGCTCTGAAAATTTACAATACCGGCACTGAAGACCTCGCTTATTCCGGGGCTTTGCACAGTTACTTTAATGTGGCTGATTCTTCGGCGATCAAGGTTCTTGGTTTGGAAGATTGCGAATACTCCGACAAAGTTATAAATGTTGAAGGTGTGCAAAGTGGTGCCATCGTTATCGACCGGGAAATCGACCGGGTCTATCGCCGCACCAGCGGGATCGTCAATGTGGAAGACCCGGTTTTCGGGCGCACTATCCGCATTGCCAAATCCGGCAGCACCTCCACGGTAGTCTGGAATCCCTGGATCGAAAAATCCAAGAAAATGCCTGACTTTGGCGACGAAGAATATCACACCATGGTTTGTGTGGAAGCTGCCAACGCTTCTGCTGCTAATGATGACCGGGTTCTCGCTCCCGGTGCTATGGCTGAGTTGCGGCAGATGATTTCCCTTGCCTGAAAGGTCAGGAAATATTTATGCAATGGTATGAGTTGGGGCCGTTTACGGTATTCGATCTGGAAACTACCGGCATGAGTCCGGTCAATGACCGCATTGTGGAAATTGCCGCTATGCGGGTGGAAGTTACCGGCGAATATTCGGAATTTCATACCCTGATAAATCCCGGCAGGCTGATTCCCCATGCCGCCAGCCGGGTACACCATATTACGGATGATATGGTGGCTGATTCGCCCCGGTTCCAGCATATCGGTCACGATTTTCTGGAGTTTGTCCGCAACTCAACTTTAGTGGCCCACAATGCCCGGTTCGACTTGAGTTTTTTGCAGGAAAGTCTTGCCCGTACCGGGTTGCCGCTCTGGCAGGGCAAAACGATGGATTCGCTTTTGCTGGTGCGGAAACTTTACCCCGGCTTGCCCAGTTACAGTTTGCAGAATTTGCGGCACTCTCTGAAACTTGACCGGACTGGGGATGATCTTTCGGCGCACCGGGCAGGGGACGATGTAGTTTGGACTATGCGCTTGCTGGAAGTGTTGCTTTCCCGGGCGTTAGATGCCGAAAACAACTGAATAAGTCAGCGAGGAAATTATGTTATTTCTGAAAAAAAAGTGGCCGGCTCCGGTCAATGCTCTTTTACTTATTTTTATGGTGATGCTGGGACTTTATCTTTTTGACGACAACATTGGCTTGTTCTCTACCTTATCAGCCGTGTTCGGCAGCGCGGAAAATGCCGTCCGTAATTCTGATATGCCGCAGATGGAATGGTCGTGGCAGCTGGGCTTGCTGGGCGGAGTTTTTTTCGGCAGTTTTTGCGGAGCTTTGATCAATGGGTCATTCCGGATAATTTTTGCGTTGGAAGGCTCCAGCGGTTTTTCCGGGAAGGTGTTGAAAAGTATATTTTACTCCCTGTTGTCGGGTTTTCTGGTGATGTTGGGGGCGATCATTGCCGGTGATGTATTATTAGGGCAGATCGCTGCTGCTATGGAAATATCGTCGGCAGCATGTTTTTTTCTGGTATTTGCCTTGATCACAGCCGGAATTACAGCGCTTTTTATTGAGCGGAGAAATCAGGGTTCAGCAGATGCCGCCCGGAAGGATAAAGGTGCCGAATAATGAACAGTTTCATCTTTCTTGCCAATATCGAACCTCTGGCTTTGAGCGGAAATACCAGAATCGGTGCAGCGGTTATTTATGGCATTTTTCTGGGCGTGCTGCTGGTAAAATGCGGTTTTGCTGACCGGGTGCAGGTCAAGGAAAATCTTACATTCAAAAGTATGCAAATGGCTGAAATCCTGCTGTTGGCAACCGGTTTGGGGATGATAGTTTTTACCTTGCTGAAAAGTTATCATATGATCCAGCCGCATTATCCGGCTCCCGGGTTCTGGAGCGTGCTTGCCGGAGGTATCGTTATGGGGATCGGTTTAGGAATGAATGGGCTGGTGCCGGTTACGGCTGTAGCTGCCTTGGCATCGGGCAGGCTTTATGCGTTATGGAGTTTGCTCGGTATGGCATTGGCGTTGCCGGTTGCGGCTTTTATTAAAAATAACTTCCCTGAAGTGTTGGAAAAATTCAATGCTCCGCTGAACAATGTATTGCAAGTCGAAGGATCTTTCTGGAGTTTGGAAAATCCGGCACTGTGGGTTGCCGGAATAGCATTGATACTCTTTATCATATGTGCTTGCTTCGGAGTTAAAGAAAAAAACTGATTGCCATTTGCGGTGACAATCAGCTCAAATAAAGTCTTTGCATCAGAACCAGCCGAAGCGTTTGCCAATGCCGATCACCCAGATCGCCAAAATGATCAGCGGCAATATCCAGCGGAGATAAAAACTCAATTTAGCAGTGAATTTCCAGCCGGAACCGGCATTGATCTCGCCATAGAGTTTTTCTTTGCCCCAGCCATAACGGTTCATACAAAAGATCGTTATATACAACGCTCCCAGCGGCAGCAGATTGTCGCTGATGATAAAGTCTTCCAAGTCAAGGATATTAGTGCCTTTGCCCAGCGGCTGGAACTTTTTCCACAAATTAAAGCCGAAAATACACGGCATGGAAAATATCGCCAGAATTATTGCAAAGATATTGCAAGAGCGTTTGCGGCTCCAGTGCCATTGATCCATGCCGAACGATACCAGATTTTCAAATACAGCAATCAAGGTGGAGATCGCTGCGATCGAAAGGAATATGAAGAATAAAAATCCCCAGAAAGTTCCCCACTGCATATTGGCAAAAACATTGGGCAGAGTTATGAAAATCAGGGCTGGCCCCGCATTGGGGTCAATACTGAACGCGGCACACGCCGGGAAGATTATCAAACCGGAAAATACCGCTACCATGGTATCCAGCGAAATTATCCACACGCCTTCATTGGCAAGGGAGCGCTCCCGGGGCATGTAGCTGCCGCAAACCGCCATACTGCCGATACCCAGACTTAATGTGAAAAATGCCTGTGCCATTGCTGCATGTACTGTATCCAGCACGCCGTCGCCAATAAATTTCTGCCAATCCGGTTTCAGGAAAAAACTTATTCCTTTCATAGCGTTGGGCAGCCGGATCGCCTGTATCACCAGTATTATAAGCAATATAAACAGCCCCAGCATCATGATCTTGATGGATTTTTCGATAGTTTTGCGTACTCCGCCAATGCACACAAGATAGGTAATAGCCACACTCAAGAGCATCCCAACTGTTTGCAATACTGGATTTGCCAGCAAATCACTGAAAATATTTGCACTGCCTGCCGTGGTTACATTGGCAAATTTGCCTGAAACAAACCCCGCAGCATAAATCATCAGCCAGCCGGTTATGACCGAGTAAAACATCAAAAGTATCAAATTTCCGGCAAAAAGAGCATAGACCGGCTTGTACCATTTGAATTTACTATGCTCCGACTGAAGATTGCGGAATGCACCGGGGAATGTGCTGCGTCCGGCACGGCCGATCGCCAGCTCCATAAGCATTACCGGAAAACCCAGTATTGCCAGAAAAAGCAGATAAAGCAATACAAAAAATCCACCGCCGTACTCCCCGGCAATGTAGGAAAATCTCCACACATTGCCCAAGCCGATAGCACAACCGGCACTCATCAATATAAACCCCGCCCGGGAGGCAAAGAGTTCACGACTGTTTTTTTCACTCATAACTCAACAAATATTCTTCAAATTAATTGATTTCGTTCTGTTGTGCCACCAGAAGCGAGGCCCCATACTTTTTCCGCAGCGCCGGTTTTTCGATTTTACCGGTGGGGTTACGGGGTACTTCCGCAAAAATGATCTTGCGGGGGCGCTGATAGCGGGGCATATCCAAGCAGAAGTTGTTGACCTCTTCTTCGGTAAGGGTCATATCCGGCTTTACTTCAATAATGGCTGCGGCGATTTCGCCCAGCCGTGGTTCCGGCAAGCCGATAACTGCCACATCTTTAATGGCATTGTGCCGCCGCAAAAAGTCTTCGATCTGCACCGGGTAAAGGTTTTCGCCGCCGGTGATGATAACATCTTTTTTGCGGTCAACAAGATAGATAAATCCATCTTTATCTTCTTTAGCCATATCGCCGGTAAAGAGCCAGCCGTCGTCGGAAAGTACCTCTTTAGTGGCTTTTTCATCTTTATAATACCGCAGCATCACCCCGTCGCCTTTTACCGCCAGTTCGCCGACTTCGCCCTGGGCTACTTCGTTGCGGTTGGAATCCACGATCTTGGTCTGCCAGTTGTAACCGGCTTTGCCGATGGCACCCACATGGTCGATATTTTCCATGCCCAGATGGACTGCGCCGGGGCCGATGGATTCGCTTAAACCATAGTTGGTGTCGTAATCGTGGTGGGGGAAGGTGTTCTTCCAGCGTTTGATCAAGCTGGGCGGCACCGGCTGGGCACCGATGTGCATCAACCGCCACTGGTCAAGCTGGTAATCTTCCAACTTGATATCGCCCCGGTCGATGGCATCAAGTATATCCTGTGCCCACGGCACCAGCAGCCAGACGACGGTGCATTTTTCTTCGGAAACCGCCCGGATGATCCACTCTGGCTGGATGCCTTTAAGCAAAACCGCTTTGCCGCCAACAAGAAAGCTGCCGAACCAGTGCATTTTTGCTCCGGTGTGGTACAAAGGAGGTATGCAAAGGAAGTTATCTTCCCGGGTCTGCTTGTGGTGCTGCTGCTCTACAATACAAGCGTGCATCAAGCTCCGGTGATTGTGTACGATCGCTTTCGGAAAACCGGTCGTGCCGCTGGAAAAATAGATTGCTGCTTCGTCATCTTCGGTTATATGGATAGCCGGAGCTTTGGTTGAGCAGTAGCCAGCCAGCGAATAAGGTTCAGCAAAACTGGGGCAATCCTCGCCGGTATACAACAGTGTTTTCACCCGGGGGATCCGGTCGCAGATCGCTTCCATTCTTCCGGTAAAAGCCGGACCGAATACCAGACAGTCCACATCCGCCAGTTCCAGACAATATTTGATCTCGTCAGAAGAATAACGGAAGTTCAGCGGCACCGCCATCGCTCCGCTTTTGAGGATACCGAAGTAAATCGGCAGCCATTCCAGACAGTTCATCAGCAAAATAGCGACTTTTTTGCCTTTGCCGATGTTGCGGGACAAAAGAAAATTTGCCATGGAGTTGGCTTTTTGTTCAAACTCGTGCCAGGTCATTTCACTGCGGAAAGAGGCGGCATTGTTTGACTCGATGAGTGAATATTCCCGCCAGGTGGTGTGTCGTTTTTCCAGCTCTTGCGGGTTTATTTCCACCAACGCTACATCGTTGCCGTAGAGTTGGGCATTGCGGGTGAGTATTTCGGTTATAGGCATGATAAAATCCTCTCTATATTACCGGTTTTTCCGGATAATGAATATTGATATAATACTCCAAACGATCAGCATGATCGTGCAGAAGATCCAAACCGGCAACCACCCCATGGTAAATACCAGCGGCAATGCCAGTGCTGTCCACAGTCCGCCGCCCATGAAAGGCTCGTGGATAAGCTGCTTGTAGCCGAAGCTGGAAGCGGCAATTGTTTTGTTTTCCGGGTCAACCGTACGCAGCAGCAGCAGTCCGGTTGCCGTAACGCCGGTAGCTTGCCCGAAGTCGGCAATAGCACGCTCAAACCATGCTTCTTTGAAGAGTTTGGGGGCAATGAAAACAACGCATGCCACGCTGAAAACAGCACCGGCAACGATCAAAATCAAAAGCGGCAGCCAGTTTTGGATAACTACCGAAATCTGAATAGTGGCAACCGCTGAAACCACCAGAAAGTCCAGCGCCGCCCCGGAAATACGGCTCATTTGATGATGGTCGATAAGGTGATCGATTTTAGTTTTTGATGCAAAGATCTGTAACAGCACGCCGCCGATCATACACAAGGGGAACAGGGGGAATCCGTTGAAGATCCGTGTTTTAGTATCCGGCAGCAAAGTTACTTCGCCCCATTGCAGAAATTTCAACATGCCGAACCCGATCAGAATGGAAACCCCAACCAGTGCCAGATGAAATGCCAGCGAGTCGATGGAGTCGCTGAAAACAGTCTGTAAGCCGGCGGAGGGGCGGTCATAAGTATTGTAAATACCGATTCTTTCATTACGGTTACGCATTGCAAAAGTGCGTACTTCTTTGACATAACCCTTTTTCAATGCCCAGTTGACCAATACCATACCGATAACGATACCGACGATCATACCTCCGGTTGCCACTGTGTAACCTAAAGCCACACCATCTTCCCAGTTGTAAGCAAGGAAACTTGCGGTCATGCCGCCGACAGTTCCGTGACCGCCCTGAAAACCGATTTCCAGCAAATTGCCGAATGCTGCCGGTACGCCGAAGAGTTTGACAAACAGCAATCCGGAAAGTCCCAACCCTAAAACATATTGCCCCCAAGCCATGATTTGCCCCAAACAGAGCTGGGGCAGGGCTATTTTGAAAATCTCCTTGAATTTAGGAGTGGCAAGCCCAAGGAAAAGGGTGGCAAAAATAACATTGATCAAAAAACCGGGCAGTTTTTTAGTCATGTTGATCCATTCAGCGGGTATGTATTTATGGAATATGGAAATAATTATCAAACCGATCAAGCCGCCGATAACCGAGCTGGGCAAATAGAGTTTCTGAAAAACATTGCAGCTGGTACGCAAAGCTTTTCCCAGAACCAGCAGAACTGACAATCCGCAAAAAACAATTACAGCCAACATATCTATATATCCTTAATTTTTATATTTGCAGTTAAAAAATCCTGATAATATACAGCTTCAAAGTAATTATTGCAATTCAGAAGAGTTTTTTTCTTCCTTATGTCTGTCCGGACAGCGGCAAAATCAATTCTTGGGCTGCTATTTTACCGGATCGTAAAAATCTTTGTGCTTGGGTACAACTGCCGGAAGGGTGGGGAAGAGTATTAAGATCACTGCGGCGATCACAGCGTAAAGCAGAAACAAGGTTTGATAGTTGCAAATGGTTACGCCTTTCAGTTCCCAGGTGGGGGCCAGCAGATTGGCTCCCAGAATCAGCGCCGTACCGGTTCGCCCGATGGAAACACCTATATTCATATAGGTTTGCTGGAATGCCATTGCCATAGGTTTATTGCCCGGCTTGGCGAGGGCAAGCATTTCTGTTGAGTTGTTGCACAAAAAGGTACTTGCCGCATAAGAGCTTAAAAAGTAAACTATCCCGATCATCCAGATAAATCCCGGCATGTTTTTATTCAAGGCAAAAAGCAGCAGTGCAGCTGTTAAAAAGATAAAGTGTACCAGAAATTCCAGCTTTTTGATCTTGAGTTTTTTGAATAAATACCCGTAAAAGAAAAATCCGGTAATGCTGCCGGCAATGCCGATAGTGGAAAATATCTGCACCTGACCAGCCGGGAGCTTGACAAAGTTTTTCAAATATAGCAAGGTAAGCGGCACCAGCGAAGTGTAGGCTATAGAAATCAAACAGGCATATACTGAATAACTCACTAAAGGGCCGTTGCGCATAGATATACCCAGCGATTTACGCAAGTTGAGTTTGGCAGTCCGCTCAAGGGTGTTGTCCGGAAAGCGGAGCATACAGTACATTCTACCCATGACCAGAATCCCGGCTATGCCGATAATTATTTGCATAAGCAGCATGGGCGGCTCTTTGCCCATAAGTTTGCCCACAAAATAAAAGAGTACGCCGGAAACGATCATGTAGCTGTACCGCATGGTACCGAAAAAACTCCCCCGGTCTTGCGGCCGCAAAAAAGTATCCAGCATAGGGTACCACGCCGCACTGTATAAACTGCGTTGGGCACAATAGATCAAACAGCCGATGATCGCCACATATTGTTGGAACCTGCCGAAGAGGGGAGCTAATGCCATTAAAAGGAACCCGCTGCAACCGATAAAACAGGCTATGGAAGACCCCTTTTTCATGCCGATATGGCTGATGACCGAGGCGTAAGGGATCAAAAGCAGCATACCTAATATGCCGGAAAAACTGGTGGAAAGCATCACCAGCATATCGTTGGCACCCAGCATACTCAAGTAAACAATAATAATGGCACTGCTGTCCAGCATTACTTCAGATATACACCCGGTATAACAGGCAAAATAGGCGTGGATCCTTGCCCGTTTCCGTTCTTTATCGGTAAGAGTTTCGGCAAAAGCACTCATAAGTTTTTACTCCGGAAAGTAATAAATAAGGCTCTGCAAAAATTTCACAGAGCCTTTGAGTTTTATGGTTTATCAGGCAAAGATAACTTTTTTGAAGTTCTTTTTGCCGCTTTGCACCAGCAGTTCCTTTTCCGGTACATCGGCAGTTTTATAAGTTGTGTTCATATCGGTAACTTTTTCGCCGTTGACCTTTACCGCATTGCCTTGCAGCAAACGGCGGGCATCGCTGTTGGTCTTGCACAATTCGCTCTTGACCAGCAGCTGAACGATCCACAAGCCGTCGCCTTCCAGCAAGTCTGCGGGCAATGTGATTTCAGGATAGCTCGTTTCGACTTTGCACTCAATGGAACCTACTGCACTGGTGGTAGGCACCTTCCGTTCCGGATCGGCAAAACCGAACTGGCTGCCGGCGGTGAGGAAGGCTTCTTTAGCCGCCTGTTCGCCGTGAGCCATCTTGGTAGCTTCAAAGGCAAGAATTTCTTTAGCACGGTTGATATTTTCGCACTCTGCCAGAGCAATACACTCTTCCAGCGGCAGTTCGATAGCGAATTTTTTCAGCAGATCGCCCAGCATGGCATCGTCGCAGTTCCGCCAGAACTGGTAATAATCGAATACACTGGTGCGGTTCACATCCAGCCAGACACTGGTGCCGCCGATGGATTTGCCGAACTTCTGCCCGGTGGCGGGGTTGATCAACAGCGGAATGGTCAGCACATGGACTTCTTTTTCTTCTTCGTACATTCTGCGGATAAGTTCAGTACCGGCAACCATGTTGCCCCACTGATCCTGACCGCCGATCTCCAGCGTGCAGTTGTACTCTTTGTTGAGGTGATAGAAGTCATAGCCCTGAAGCAGCGAGTAGCTGAATTCGAGGAACGAGAGCCCGTTTTCCAAACGGCTTTCCACTGATTTCTGTGCCAGCATACGGTTCACCGAAAAACGGCTGCCGATGTCACGCAAAAAGTCCAGCAGCTTGATTTTGCCGAACCAGTCATAGTTGTTGACAAAATTAGCTTCGCCGTTTTCCAGCGTGATGAAACGCGAGAGCTGGCTTTTCAGACACTCCACATTGTATGCAACTTCTTCCATAGTGATCATGTTGCGGGCAGTGGATCTGCCGGAGGGGTCGCCGATGGCACCGGTGGCACCGCCCACCAGAACAGTGGGTACATGTCCGGCTTTCTGGAGCATACGCATTGCCATTACCGGCAAAAGGTGCCCGACATGCAAGCTGGAGCCGGTGGGGTCAAAACCGCAATAGAAAACGACTTTTCCGGTAGCAAGGAGCTTTTCAATAGCTGCTTCGTCGGTCATCTGGTAGACGAACCCGCGAGCCTTGAGTTCTTCAAAAATATTCACTGCATTCACCTTTGACTTTATAGATTAAAAAACAAATATCCTTATAATATAACCCTGTAAAGCAAAGTTACAAGCGGAAAATCACTTTTTATTCGGCATTTTAAGCGTAATAAAAACGATTTCAGGCGGCATACAAAATCTTGCTTGAGTGTACGCTGACCCCAAACCGGAGGTTACAAGCAGAGTTTTGTTGTTTTCAACGACCTTGCCGTAACTGTATTTGCGAGGGTAGCCGGGGGGATTTATCACGCTGCCCAGCAAAGGTATATGGATTTGTCCGCCGTGGGTGTGCCCGGATAAAGTCAGGTGGGCTTGAGTCGGGAGATATGGCAAATCTTCCGGAGTGTGAGTCAAAACAATATTGAGCATATCATCCCGGAAAAGTTTTTCAGTGCGGCTTTTATCCATTCTCCGGTGGGGGTTGCGCATAAAATCCAGCCCCACTAAATTGAATTTGCCGCCGTTGGCTGTGTTGATAACCAGACTTTTATCCTGCAATAAGGTCAGATCATTGCGGGTAAATGCGTTGGCAACCGCCTTAAATCCGCCGTGGCGGTAACGGTATTCGTGGTTGCCGGGTACGGAATAAATGCGTGAAGGATTTTTGAGCATTTTTAGTTTTTGCAGGATTTCGTTGATTTTCAGTCCTTTGCCGTTGCCGTTCACCAGATCGCCCGCTTGCAGTATGATCGTATCAGCAGGGATGGTGTTCAACCGCTCAACGACTTTCTGCCACAACTTTTGCCGCCGGGTATTGGTGTGCAGATCGGCAATCAGCACTATAAGTGTATTGTCCAATTCCGGCGTAACTTTTTCGTGATAAAATGTGTATTTGGTTATCCGCAAAGAATCCGGTTCGATTTTCAAGGTATAATAAGCCAATGCAAAGATGACCGGCAAAGCGATCAAAGTTGCATAATTGCGTTTGAAAAAGAGCTTCAAACGGCGGATAAAATATGATTTTTTCTTTGATTTTTCCATAAATATAACATACAACTTTTTTCTTTATTTTCAAGGTGTTATTGAAAAAAATGTTTTTAAGATTTGAAATATTCAAGAATAAGAGTTATCTTAGCCAAATCTCAAAAAGGAGTTTATTTTATGAAAAGACTTATAAGTTCGGCAATATTGACCGCAATGCTTTGCGGTTGCAGCTCAACACCGCTTCCGGAAAAATTACCTGAAGAAAAAATCCGGCTCGCTGCCATCAAAAAATATCTTGCCCAACAAGGCAAAGTTGAGTCGATTGAAAAAGTAAAAGTCAATAATGTAGATCTGCTGCTGATCCGTTATGTGTTGAACCCCACTCCGCAAAGTTACATCCGCTGTGGAGTTGCCTTACCGGTGCCAGAGGTTTGGAGCGGCAGATTTATCGGGATCGGCAATACCGGATTCCCTGAAAATTACCCCGGCAATTTCTATAATTGGGTACAGCTTACCGGTTCTACCGGGTTTACGCAGCAGCTTGCCGGAAACAATAACGCAGTAGCAATAACCGATATGGGGTTTTCCCGCCATCGGGAGAAAAATCCGGAAGTCTGGAAGGATTTCGCTTTCCGTTCCACACACCTTATGACCGTTACCGCCAAAGAGATAATTAAACTGTATTACGGCAGAAAATCTGATTACAACTACTTTTTCGGCCTTTCCACCGGCGGCGGGCAGGGATTGCACGAAGCACAGAAATTTCCGGAAGATTACGACGGTATAATTTCAGTCGTGCCAGCCTCCACCCGGCTTTATCTGTTGGCAAGTAATTTGCATGTTTACCGGACACTGCATGATGATAACGGGAAAAAACTCTTTACTGACAAACACTTGCAGGTGATACGCAAAGCTGCTCTAAAATACTTTGCCGGCAAGAGTCCTGCTTACACTGGGGGAAAATTCATTGCCGACCCGCGTTACACTCCGGAAGCCGCCCGGGAAGTTGCCCGGATCGCTGCGGAGCTGGACAAAACCATTACGCCTGATATGGCAAAACGCATTGAAAAACTTTTTGGTCCCGTCTATATCGGCAAGCGTTATGCCGGTAATTCTGTGCCTATGGGCGGAAGTAATTTGCACAGCGTGGGGGCAAGCCGTTTGGCAATGCTCAATTTTTTTTACGGAAGAGATTTTGATTTAACCAAGTGCGATATCGATAATGATCTGGAAGAAGTATTTAAGGTCATGAGTCCCATATTTAATGCTGAAAATCCGGATTTGAGTGCCTTCCGCAAACGGGGCGGCAAACTTATTGTTTATTCCGGCACAGAAGATGATATCGTTCCTTATTTCGGCATGTTGGACTACTATCAGCGTGCTTCAGCAGCTGCCGGTGGAGTTGATGAACTTAAAGAGAATTTTCTCTACTACATATTGCCCGGCCGCAGCCATGTTTCCGGCAGCGGCATAAAAACGCTTAAAAATATTGATAATATCATGTTTGACTGGGTGGAAAAAGGTGTAAAACCCGATGTGCTTACCGGCGTCACCAGCCGTGGTGCTGAATACCCGGTGCCGCCGTACCCCTTAATGACTGTTGGCGATAAAAAAAGCGGTTTCAAATTTGTGCCGTATCCGGAAATAAAAACCCCCAAGCGGGACGAGTTGTTTACTGCTTCAATGTCAGCCCAAGAGGCTCAAAAAGAGTGCGATACCCCCAGCCAAACGATAAAATACCCCAATGTAGAACCGCGTTTGTGGAACGGTTTCAAGCACTATGCTTTCACCTTTGAGGGCCGCAAATGTTTTATTACAGCACCTGATAAACCTGCTCCGGGTATGCCCTGGCTCTGGTGTTTGCAATGGCCTACTGCGTTCACCAGCCGTACCCCGGCGTTCCAGCTTCTGGAAAAAGGGTATCACTATGTTTACATTGATTTGCACGATACAAGAATGAATCCGGAAGGTATCCAGATCGCCCGCAGATTTTATGATATGCTGCAAGGACTTTCTTTTGCTCCCAAGGCGGCACTTTCCGGCTTGAGTATTGGCGGACTGTATGCCCTCCGTTGGGCAGCAGAGTATCCGGAAACGGTATCAGCGATCTATCTGGATGCTCCGGTAACAACTATTTATTCCAGCAACCCAGCTTCGCTTAAAGTGTATGAAAAGACCTACGCTCTTAAAGGCAAAGAATTACTGAAAAGCAAATATTCCCCCAACAACAGCTGCAAGGTCATCGCCAAAGCCGGAATACCGGTGATCGCTATCCGTCATGGCGAAGATCAGACGGTGCCCAACAAGACCAACTTCGATATTTTTGCCAAAAACTTTAAGGCTGCGGGTGGAAATTTGACCGTCATAAACCACAAGTTTTACGGTCATCATCCCCACGGTTTGGATAACCCGAAGCAGCTGACGGATTTTATTCTGAAACACGCCGAATAACCCACCGGTAAACTTGTGTTGTTTTTGCATTGAACAAAACAGAATCAAAGCATCATCCCGCAACGGGGTGATGTATATAAACTTTTTTCGATTGTTTTTGCTGAAAAAACCGGTTCCAGACTTGAAATTTTGCACTTTTGAGTTAAATTAGTTCAGTTATACTTATATTGTTGCCGGAAAGTGTTTTTCCGGAAGTTGGAACAGGAATTTTATGGCGGAAGATTTGGAAAATTTGAATACACCGGCAAGTGGTGCGGTCAACTATGACGAAAGTCATATCAAGCACCTTGATGCCCGGGATCATGTGCGTGCCCGTTTGGGGATGTATATCGGCCGGGCAGGGGATGGTTCGCACCCGGATGACGGGATATATGTTTTGCTGAAAGAAGTGGTGGATAACGGTGTCGACGAGTTTATTATGAACTTCGGCAGGCGTTTGGATATAACTATTACTGAAGATAACACCGTTTCGGTGCGGGACTACGGCCGTGGTATACCCCAGGGCAAACTTGTGGAGTGCGTTTCGGATATCAACACCGGCGGCAAGTACGATACAGATGCCTTTCAGTTTTCGGTGGGGATGAATGGTGTGGGCGTTAAGGCGGTGAACTTTCTTTCGGAAACTTTTATTGCCCGCAGTATCCGCTCCGGCCATTACCGGGAAATAACTTTCAAACAGGGTATTCTCGATAGTGATGTGGAGGGCGATACCGAAGAACGGGACGGTACTTTGATCGTATTCCGCCCCGATCCGGAGATCTTTCACGAGTTCAGATACCGCATGAGTTTTGTGGAAAAGCGGCTCTGGATGTATGCGTATTTGAATACCGGGCTTTCCATTTACCTCAACGATCAGAGGTTTTACAGCAAAGAGGGGTTGAAAGATCTGCTCACCAGCGAAGTGGAAGATAACGCCATATACGATGTGATACACTACAAAAGCAAAACTCTGGAATTTGCCTTTACCCACAGTGACGAGTACGGTCAAACCTATTTTTCTTTTGTCAACGGTCAGCACACCACCGACGGCGGAACTCACCAGTCGGCATTTTGCGAAGGCATTTTAAAGGCGATCAACGATATATCCGGCAAAAACTATCAGGCAGCTGATGTGCGCGATGGTATCACCGGAGCTATTGCTATAAAAATGCAGAACCCGGTTTTTGAATCCCAGACCAAAAACAAGTTGGGCAGCACCGAAGTAAGGGGCCCCATCGTGCAGACGGTCAAGGACGAAATTTGCAATTATCTTTTGAAAAATGTGGAAATCAAAGATATATTGCTGGATAAAATTTCCCGCAACGAACAGGTGCGGCGCAAGGTTCAGGAAGTCAAAAAGAGTGCTAAAGAAACTTCCCAGAAAACCGTTTTGCGTATACCCAAACTCAAGGATTGCAAATACCATATCGGCTCCAAGTGGCCCCGTGGCGTTCAGCCCAAGGAAACGATGATCTTCCTTACCGAAGGTCAGTCCGCCGCCGGGAGTTTGGAAAAACGCCGCGACCCGGATTGTCAGGCGATTTTTGAATTGCGCGGCAAGCCCAAAAACTCCTACGGCGAAACTTTTGAAATGATTTATAAAAATGAGGAACTCACTTTCCTTATGAAGTCGCTGGGGGTGGAAGACTCCACAGAGTTTCTGCGTTACGATAAGATCATTCTGGCAACCGATGCTGATGTGGATGGACTTCATATCCGGAATTTGATGATCACATTCTTTTTGTGTTTCTTTGACCAGCTGGTATTGTCGGGGCACTTGTATGTGCTGGAAACTCCGCTCTACCGGGTTCGCAAAACCGGGACGGCACCGATTTACTGTTACAGCGATTCGGAGCGGGATAAAGCGGTCGCCAAGCTGGGCAAAGCTGCCGAAATCACCCGCTTCAAGGGGTTGGGGGAAATTTCTCCGGACGATTTTGGCGTATTTATCGGCAAAGATATGCGTTTGTCGCCGGTTACATTGGATAACATGCACGGCGTAAACGATATGCTCAAGTTCTACATGGGCGAAAACTCCGTGGAACGCAAAAACTACATTATGAACAATCTGGAGGTAACGGACTATGAGTGATGAGAAAAATCTGCCCGTGCCCGAAGAAAATGATTTGGAAAATCCGGCAGTGGAGAATGTGGAAACTCCTGCCGACAGTGATGTTGATGATGCTGTAAGTGTGGTGCGTAAGCGGGGCAGCAACGAGTTTTTCCGCCAGATGATGGATCGGAACTTTCTGGATTACGCAAGTTATGTCATAGGTTCCCGTGCCATACCTGATGTGGATGATGGTTTGAAACCCGTACAGCGGCGAATTTTGTGGACCCTTTATCAGAATTACGATAACGGCCGCCCCACCAAAACCGCCAACATTGTCGGCAATACCATGCACTATCACCCTCACGGCGATGCTTCCATTGGCGACGCTATCGTGGTGCTTGCCAACAAAGGCGGCTGTATTGAGCGTATGGAAATAGACAGCGACGGCACTGAACGGCTCCGGCATGTGAATACACCTTACTTTATCCATAAAGAAGGTAACTTCGGTAATATCCTGACCGGTTCGCCCGCCGCTGCGGCGCGTTACACCGAGTGTGCCTTGAGCAAACTGGCGTATGAAACTATGTTCAACAACGACATAACCAATTTCATACCCAACTACGACGGCCGCAAAAAGGAACCCACCCAGCTGCCGGCAAAAGTTCCCAGTTTGCTGATGCTGGGTTCCGACGGTATTGCCGTGGGGATGAGTACGCTTATATTGCCCCATAACTTCAACGAGCTTATTGATGCCGAGATCGCCCATTTGCGGGGCGAAGAGTTTCAGATATTCCCTGACTTTCAGCAGGGCGGGGTGATGGATGTAAGAGAATACAACGACGGCAACGGCAAGATAACTTTGCGTGCCAGAATAGATATTGAAGGCAGAGAACTGGTGATCCGGGAGATCCCCGCTACTACCAACACCGCTTCTTTGATGGCATCCATTGAACGGGCTGCCGAAAAAAACAAGATCCGTATTGCCGCCGGCGGTCTGGTGGATTACACTACCGACCAGGTGGAGATCCGCGTTACCCCCATGCGAGGGTATGACCCGGAAAAGACCCGGGAAGGGCTCTTTATGTATACGGATTGTTCGGTCAGTATCTCGCCCAAGATGACGGTGATTTGCGACCGCCGCCCGGTGCAGATGAGTGTATCAGATGTGCTGAAACGCAATGTAAGCAAACTTTTGGATTACTTGAAGCGGGAGTTTGAGATCGAAGAAGGGCGTTTGCTGGAAGCCAAACACGCTAAAACTCTGGCACAGCTCTTCTTTGAAAACCGCATTTACAAACGCATCGAAGAGTGCCGTTCGCAGGAAGAGGAATATAAGGAAGTTCAGGAAGGTCTGGCACCGTTCCGGGATCAGCTTTTGCGGGATGTCACTAACGAAGATATTGATAAACTTCTGGCTCTGCCGGTGCGGCGTATTGCCCGGTTTGATATTGAAAAGAACCAGCAGGAGATCCGGGCGATCCTTGACCGCTTGAAAGAAGTCCGCCACCATTTGAAACACCTTGTGGAATACACCATCGGCTATCTTGAGGACATCAAAGAGCGGTACGGCAAAAACTTCCCCCGCCGCACCGAGATCGAGCAGATCGAAAAGATCGACCGCACCCGGGCAGCGTTGAACAATATCAAAGTATTCTGGGATCGGAAAAACGGCCATATCGGTACCAATATCAAGAGCGACGATGTGATCATGTGCAACGAGTTCGATAAACTTTTGTGCGTGGAACGCTCCGGGAAATATATTATTTACGATATACCCGACAAGATGCACGCCGGTAAATTGTACGATTTCCGCAAATACGATGCCAAACAGGAGTTCGGTATAATCTATTCGGAAAAGAAAACCGGTAAATTCTACGGCAAACGCTCCACTATTGATAAATTCATCAAAGAAAAAGAGTACATGCTTTGCCCCGAAGGCTGCCGTCTGGAGCTTTTCACTCCCAGAGCTGACGCGATCTACGATTTGGAGATCGCCGCCAAACGGGGCGATAACAAGCATGAAGAACTCAATTTGATGACGCTGCCGGTGCGTTCGCCCAAGGCCAGAGGATTTTTGATTGCCGGGAATATTGTTAAAATAACTCACAGCCGCTATCTGGAAGAAGCTGAATTGGCTGAATTTCTTGCCGCAGCCGCACAGGAGGCTCCGGCGGAAGAGGAAGCTGAAACTCCGGAAACTCCGGCAGCAGTTGAAGCTTCAGAGGAAAAAGTCGAAGCTGCTGCGGCTGTTGAAGAAAAAGCTCTCAAAGTTGATAATGCCGAAGTTGCTGCCGATGAAGTAACTGTGACTGAAGACCCGGCCGCTGAAACTCCGGCAGTTGAAGCTCCGGCAGTTGAAACAGTTGAAGCTGTTGCAGAAGATGTTCCGGCGGCGGAAACGCTTGAAAAGGAAGTTGTTCTGCCGGAAGAAACGATCGAGGATACTCCAGCAGTTGAAGCCGAAGAACCGGCAGCGGAAGATGCTCCGGCTGCGGAAGATGATGTGCTGGTCTTGGACAGCAATTCCCAAACAGCCCGCAAGGTGGTTCGTAAACCGGTTGTCCGGCAGCCAAAAGTAGAAAATAACGATAAACCTGATAACGATCTGGGGATCGTTCAGCCCGATTTAGGATTTTGATTTATGGTGAATATTGCTTTTGAAGAAGTAAAAGCCTCGGTGCTTGAAGCCTTGGCGGCGGTCGCTCCCATTATCAAATTTGTGGGCGACAATCCGGAAACCGGCTACAAAGAAGAAAAGGCTTGTGCCAAACAAGTTGAGTATCTGGAAAAGCTGGGCTTTGCTGTGGAAAAAGGCGTTGCCGATATTGCTACGGCGTTCAAAGGCAACTATTCGGCAGTTGCAAGCGATAATACGATCAATGCGGCATTGCTGACTGAATACGATGCCTTGCAGCCGCCCATGGATCACGCTTGCGGTCATCAGCTGATCATGGGAGCAGGGCTGCTGGCACTTACTGCGGTACGCAATATTATGGAAAAGTACCAGATCCCCGGCACGGTGCAGGCGATCGGCTGCCCGGCAGAAGAGCAACTGGGCGGCAAAGTCTACATGATCCGCAAAGATGTGTTTAAGCATGTAAATATAGCCTTGTTGAGCCATCCATTTTTCCGCAACGGCGTATCCCGCAATATATTGGCGGTAACTCACGGCGATTTGGAGTTTTTCGGCAAAAGCGCCCACGCCTCCACCAATCCGGAGCAGGGGATCAATGCTTTGGATGCCATGACGATTTTTATGAACGGCATCAACGCATGGCGGCAGCAGCTGCCCAAAACTGCCCGGGTACATGGCATAATCACCAACGGCGGCACGGCGGCAAATGTTATACCCGACTACACTGCCGGGGTGTTTTATGTAAGAAGCGACAATAACCAATTCCAGAAGTTTATGGAAAAACGCTTTGAAGAAATCGCTCAAGGTGCCGCATTGATTGCCGGGTGCGAGTATAAAATGCACTGGCACGATGCAGCCTACACCGCCGGTAAACCCAATAATGCTTTGGCGGCAACTGCGGAAAAAATGATGATGGATATGGGTTTGAAGACTGATTTAGTGATCGAAGAACCTCTCTCCACTGACTTTGCCAATGTTTGTGATTGTGTACCCGGCTTGAACATTTACTTTGATGTGACCCACGGCGAACCGCTGGCTCTGCACTCCATACCCTTCCGGGAGGCGGCGGCTTCGGAAAAAGCTTTGGAAAATACCGCCAATGCCGCAGCGATTTTGGCAAAAATAGCTCTGGATTATTTTACAAATGAAGAATTCCGCCACGAGGTGGATACAGCGAGGTAAAGCCTTATGCCCCAGGAAAAAGCCAGTTTTCTTGACCGTTTTATTGAGCGGTTGGACGCAATCGACTCCAACAGTTTGCAGGCATATATTGTGCATCTTTTCCGGGAACGGGGCTTTTTTGAATCGGTATTCAATGCGGTGCAGGAAGGTATTTTAGTTATTGATAAACACCTGTCCATAAAGTATTTCAACCATGCGGCAAAAACGCTGTTGGGCTTGCCGGATGATTACCGCAAACTCAAGATAATCAAAGTTTTGCCCCAGCTGGACTGGCGGAAGATTTTAGCCGGCGATGTGGATGCCTGGACCCGCCTTGCCCGGCAGGAGATCGAAACAGCTTATCCGCAGCAGCGGTGGCTGCAAGTATATGTTGTTCCGCAAAACGATGATAACGAACGCTTTGCTACAATAATCCTCCACGATGTCACCGAACGGCGCAAGCAAGCCGATGAAGAGCTGGAAAGCCGCACCGCCGGGGTAGTGGCAATGCTTGCCGGGAGCGTGGCACACGAAATCGGCAACCCGCTCAACAGTTTGTATTTGAATTTACAGCTTCTGGAGCACGATCTCAAGGAAGAAAACACCTTTGACCGGGAAGAAGCTCTGGAAACTGTGGCCTGCTGCCGGGGGGAAGTCCAGCGGCTGGATAATCTCATCCGGCAGTTTTTAAATGCGGTTCGACCGGCACAGATGAATTTTCAGCAAGTGGATCTGCGGGAACTTTTGCTTGATACATTAAAGTTTATGCATCACGAGCTGGAGCTGCGGTCGCTGACTGTGAAATGTAATTTCCCTGACACATGGCAGATGATCCACGGCGATGCCGAACAGCTTAAACAGGCATTTTACAACATAATAAAAAATGCCGCTCAAGCTATGAGCTCCGGCGGTGAACTGGTCATAACCGGCACCATTGACGAAAACTCCGTAAATCTGGGTTTTGCCGACAGCGGCAAAGGAGTAAATGTGCAGGAATTGAGCCGGATGTTTGAACCTTTTGCCAGCTTCAAAAAAGGCGGCAACGGTTTGGGCATGATGATCATTGAAAGAGTTGTGCGGGCCCACGGAGCCAAATTGCTGCTGGATACTGCCCCCGATGAAGGCATGACCATAACCATAAGTTTCCCCAGAGAAAATTGCCGGGTGCGGATGCTGCCGGAAAAATCAGACCGGGAGGAGTGCTGAACATGATAAAATTTGCCGGTAACGAGCGTGTACGCAAAAAGATCCCCAGATCATACCCCCGGATCGATTTAAGTTCAACGATCTTTAATCAAAATGATTTAAGTTGGTTGGGCAATGCATGGGATTTGCTGGATCAACATGGCTTCAGCTTTGGTATACAGGTACATAATTCAGCCTCAAAAAAAGAATTGGAAATGGCTGCCAATACAGGTTTTATGCTTTCGTTCCACTCGCCGGTTCAAGGCAGATATATGTTGAATTTTGCGGCAGAAGATACTTCAAAAAGCTGGGATATCATTAAAGAACAGTATGAACTTATGGAGCAGTATAGCGTCTGCCGCACAGTTTTTCACGGTTTTTTGATGACCGATAAAGATGTTTGTGCTTTCGGGCATGGGAAGAGTTATTATGATTGCATGAATGCTTCCCGGCGAATCGAGTTGCTGCGGTCCCCGGTATCAAACTTTGTCCGGGATTTTACCAATACCGATGAATTTCTGATGCGGCGTGAACGATTGAAAGAAAATCTGGAAAGATTGCGTTTTGAATATGGCGAATATCATTGGTGCATTGAAAATGACTTTCCGGCAATAACTTCCGGCATGCTTCGCGGTTCGGACATGGCTTATTTGAAGCATGAACTTTGTTTTGATACCGGGCACATGTGGGCAACCAGCAAGATGTTGGATCTGGATTTTTATGAAGAGTTAAACACTGCTTTAGAGTCAGAGTGTGTGGAAATGATCCATTTACACGCCAGTAAATATACCTTTGATATGCCCCACGATCAATGGGGTGATGGGCATTTGCCGCTTACATATCCCAATTCGGCGATCGATTTGAAAAAAGTTGTGCAGATGTGCAAAAATGCCGGGGTAGGGCACTTTGTATTGGAGTGTGGAACGACTCAGCTTGAAGATATTAAATTATTTTTGCGTTATTACTTTGAGGATTGAAGTGTTATGGATAAAGATCGCATATTGATCGTTGATGATGAACGCAGCACACTCGATGCCATGTGCCGTTTTCTGAAACGGCGTTTTGAAGTTACCGGTGCCGGGGATGGTGCCGAAGCGGTCAAACTTATTTCCGGCAACGATTATGACCTTATCTTGACCGATTTGCGGATGCCGGGGACTGACGGCATGAAGGTTCTGGAAGCCTCGCTTGCAAAAGCTCCTCAACCTTTGTGCATAATCCTTTCGGCATACGGCACGGTGGAAAATGCTGTGGAAGCTGTAAAACGCGGCGCTTTTGACTTTGTTATGAAACCGGTGAATCTTGAGCAGTTGAGCTTGATCCTCGACCGGGCGTTGGCTACGAGAAAGCTCCAGAGCGAAAACCGGGAGCTGAAAGAAAAACTTTCACAGGAAAAGAAATCTACCAATATCATAGCCAAATCATCGGTCATGCAGTCTATTATGGAGCTGGTCAAACAGGTTGCCCCCAGCCGTGCCACGGTATTGCTTACCGGCGAAAGCGGTACCGGTAAAGAGGTGATTGCCAAAGCGCTGCACGACGAAAGTTTCCGTACCGGCAAATTTGTAGCCGTTCACTGTGCGGCATTACCGGCAACTTTGCTTGAAAGCGAACTCTTCGGCCACGAAAAGGGTGCTTACACCGGAGCAAATGAAATGCGTAAAGGCCGTTTTGAACTGGCTTCCGGCGGTACGCTCTTTTTGGATGAGATCGGCGAAATCGACCTCTCCACTCAAGTCAAGCTGCTGCGGGTGTTGGAAAGCCGCACCTTTGAGCGGCTGGGCGGTACGGAAACGCTGACCAGCGATGTCCGGATCGTGGCTGCCACCAACCGGGATCTGGCAAAGATGGTTGCCGAAGGTACTTTCCGGGAAGATCTTTATTACCGGTTGAATGTAGTTTCCATAAATCTCCCCGGCTTGCGGGAACGCAAAGAAGATATACCATTGCTGGTGAAGCACTTTGTGGATATTGTCTGCAAAGATAACAATCGCAGCGTGCTGCAGATTACACCTCAAGCGATGGAGCTTTTGGAAAAGTACGATTACCCCGGCAATATCCGTGAACTGCGCAACACCGTGGAACGCATGGTGGTTCTGGCAAGAGGCGATACCCTTGATACAGCAGATCTGCCGCCGCAGATAAGGGATCATAAAGATAATGTTCATGTGCTCGCCAACCCATCTGCTGCAACTGAAGAAAGTGTAAAACTTGACTTGGGCGGCAATGAACGCAAACTTATTGAACAGGCGTTGATTTCCGCTAAAGGCAACCGCACCAGAGCTGCGGAGATATTAGGCATCAGCCGCCGCACTCTTCACCGCCGGTTGAATGAATATGCAGCCGGCGGCGACCCTATAAAAGAAGATTGAGCTATGGCGGAAAAGGTTATAGTTATCGGCTCCGGCCCCGCCGGTTTGATGGCAGGTATTTCAGCTGCAAGGCAAGGCCGGGAGGTGCTGGTGTTGGAATATTTACCTCGCATGGGAAGGAAACTTTTAGCTTCCGGAGCCGGTAAATGCAACTTTACCAATATGCTGGATGCCGAAAGTATGGCGGAGCGTTACGCCCCGGAACAGCGGAGATTTGTCAAACCCGCTTTATTGGCTTTTACGCCGGAAGATGTGCGGAATTTTTTTGCCAGATATGGCGTGACGCATAAACTGGTGGATGATTTTTACTGTTTTCCGGCAAGCGAAAAGGCTTCCGACATATTACAGGTATTGCTTGACAGACTTGCTGCTGCTGGGGGCAGGGTGCTTTGTGATTCGCCGGTAACAGATATTAAAATCTCCGAAGGTTTGATCAAAGGTGTTTACAGCCGGGAAAAGTTTTTTGAGTGCGATTCTTTGATCGCTGCTGCCGGTGGCCCCGGTTTTCCCGGTTTGGGCGGACGGGGGAGCTTGGATAAAATCTTGTCTGCTTGCAATATAACCATGGTGGAGCGAACTCCGGCTTTGTGCGGTATAAAGAGCAATGATTTGTGGCTGAAGGATTTAGCAGGTATCGTTTTGGATAACACTGTTTTGACTTGGGATAAAAAGAACTTTACCCAAGGTACTTTGCTCTTTACCGGTGATGGTATTTCCGGCCCCGCAGCGTTGGATATGTCCGGCAGGGTCGCTAAAGCTCTTTATAGTGGAAAAACGGTGATTTTACGCTTGAATCCAGCCCCGGATCAAAGCCGATCCGACTGGCTGAACCTTTTGGAAAATGCCCGCAAAGAGAACGGCAAAAAACTTATCCGTAATCTATTCAATCAACATTTTCCCCAAGCTGTGGCAAACGCCATAACTCAAGCTGCCGGGGCAGGGGATATGATTGCTGCAAATCTCTCCAAAGCGGTTCAGGGGCGATTGCTGGAATATCTGACAAGTACCCCCATAAATGTTTCCGGCGTGGAAAGCTGGGAAAAAGCTATGGCATCCACCGGCGGCGTTGACCGTAGTAAAATCAACAGCAAAACCATGCAGAGCAGAGAAGTCGCCAACCTCTATTTAGCTGGCGAATTTATTGATGTGGATGCCCCTTGCGGCGGGTATAACATACAATGGGCATTCAGCTCCGGCTATCTTGCCGGATTGTTGAAATGAGCTGAAACAGCTTTGCCGCCCCCCCGCAATTTTATTTTTTCTTCATGGGGAATACCAACTTCCGGCGCAGAAAATAGTTGCCGAAAAATCCGACCAGTGATGCTATAAATTTGCCCCACAGGGGCGCTTGCAGCCAGTTGATAAGCAACTTGGTCAGTCCAATATCAATACCTCCCATTACTATCAGAGTGATAAGGTAAGCAATGATTTCTCCAGCGGTATTCCACCGGGCTTTATGCCGGAAAAGTATTGCCACACACAGTAAGTAATTTGCCAGGGCGCTTACAATGTATGCACCCGTAATTGCCCAATACAAATCTGTTCTGAATATATTCAGCAAAAGTGCAAAAGATGCCAGATTCACCAGCGCTGATGCTGCTCCGATAAAGAAGTAAATGATCAGCTGCATCGGTATCGGCGCATTGCATGCTCCGTAGTGCATGATGCAGTAAAGTGCGCGCAAGCCGTCTTTCCAGCCGATTTTTTTACCTTCTTCAAAAGTCCGGGGATCGTAGCTTATGGCACATTCGTAAACTCTTACTTTGGCTTCGGCTATATAGGTTGTGACTTCCGGCTCAAAACCAAAACGGTTTTCCTTCAAACGGGGGGCGATGGCCTGGATAACTTCCCGTTTGAAGAGTTTGTAACAGGTTTCCATATCCGTTATCCCAAGATCGGTGAACATGTTGGAAGTAAAAGTCAGAAATTTATTCATGCAGCTGTGCCAGAAGTAAAGCACTCGCCGGGTATCCGGTTTGAGGTAACGAGAGCCGTAAACCACATCGGCTCTGCCATCCAGCAATGGTTCAAGCATAACAAGGTAATCGGCAGGGTTATATTCCATATCTGCATCCTGAATACCTACAAAATCCCCGGTGGCTTTCAGGAATCCGGTTCGCAATGCTGCACCTTTCCCCTGATTTACTTCATGTTTTGCCAAAGTTATTTCCGGATGTTTTGCCGCCAGAGCTTGAGCTGTTTCCCAGCTTTTATCTTTTGAACAGTCATCAACTATGATTATTTCAAGTTCAAGGTTTTCGCTGCGTAAGGATAGTACTCTCTGAACGATTCCGGACAAGGTTTTTTCTTCGTTGTAACATGGTACTACCAAACTCAATTTTACTGCCATATTGATTGCTCCACAAGTATTGATCTTTTTGTTTCATGTAATAATATAGTACAATATGCTGTAACATGCAACAGTTTTTATTTTTTTTGTCTATAATATGCTTTTTTATGGTTGAAAAGTTTTTTTTATGTGGTATTGTATTAAAGATTTCGGGATTAATTAAAGTTTTTATTTTACAGTAAAATCACTTGATATATTTCAAAACTTTATTGGAAACAAAAAAGAAAGGGGATATCTTATGAAAAGAATTATGATTGGTCTGTTGGCAGGCGGGGCTGTATTGTTTGTTGTTCCGGAGGCAATGGCAAGACCGCACCATCATCGGGATAATGATGGACTGCGTTTGGCTGCCGGGATCGTAAATCTGGTCAAAACGGTTGTTACTCCGGTTCCAACCAAAGTTGTAGAGCGCCAAGTGGTTGTAGAACGCCCTGTGGTTGTAGAGCGCCCGGTTGTGGTAGAGCGCCCGGTGGTTGTAGAACGCCCGGTGGTGCGTCGTCCTGCGCCTTCGCATGTGCGCCGCCCTGTGGTTGTAGAGCGCCCTGTGGTTGTAGAGCGCCCGGTTGAACGGCGAAAGGTGGTAATTGCTCCCCCGCACAGCCCGGTTGAGCGGGGGCGCGATCGACACCACGACAGACGGGGGCGTTGACGATTATAAAAATCAGCCCGCAGGATTTTCCTGTGGGTTTTTATATTTTGCAGTATTTACTGTATTGTTTGATAAAATATTGCAGCAGCTGAAATCAAAAGCAGTATTGTTTTTATTTTAATTGCGGCGATAGCAGCAGGATTTGAAAAAAATTTCGGCAGATTCCGGGATTTTTTTCAATCTTTATCGGAAAATAAACTATTATTGAAGGGCTTTTTATGAATAATATATTGATGATAGGCGGTGGAGTAAGCGGTCGTGCGGTGGCAGAGCTGGCAGAAGCGTTGAATATCAAATGCCGGATCGTCAATGATATAGAAACCGTTGACTGCGAACTTGATGAAGTTTTTTCCGGAGTGGATCAAGTGGTGGTCAGTCCCGGCGTATTGCCAACTTCCCGGCTTTATATGGGGGCTGTTGAGCGTAAGATAAGTGTAATCAGCGAGCTTGAACTGGGTATGCGGCATTTTCCCGGCAAATGTGTGGCAGTGACTGGTACCAATGGCAAGACTACTACGGTGGAGCTTACTGAATTTATTTTGAAAAAACTTGGCAGGGCAGTGGTGGCTGCCGGAAATATCGGTTTGCCCCTTTCGGCAGTTGCCGCCCAAATCCTCCGTGGCGAGATCAAAGAAGCGGAAAAACTTTTCGCCGTGTTGGAAGTCAGCAGTTTTCAGCTTGAGCATACTCATTATCTGCCTGCCGAAGCGGCGGTTTTACTGAATATTGAGTCTGACCATATCAACCGCTACCCCGGGGGGCTTGCGGAATACCGGAGCGTTAAAGAACGCATTTTCCAACAGGTGCCGCCGGAAAAATGTTTCTACGGTGCCACCATGACCGGCAAGGCGGAAGCTGGCATGTTCAGAATTGCTGACGGTATGCTTTATTATGGAGAAAACAAGGTTGTTGAACTGGAAAAGACTGCTTTGAATGCTCTGCACAACCGGGAAAATCTGCTGGCGGCCTTGAATTTGGTTCAAGCGTTGCTGCCGCTGGAAGAACATCTTTGCGAACTTGCCGGGATATTGCAGGATTTCAAAACCGGCGATCACCGCATAAGTTTGGTAACTGAAATCAATGGCGTAAAGTATATCGACGACTCCAAAGCTACCAACCCGGCGGCAGTTATTGCAGCGGTAAAGGCATTGAGAACTGTTCCGGCAAAAGATATTGTTCTGATTGCCGGAGGGTTGGATAAAGATATGGATTTTTCGCCTTTGAGCAGCTTGGCTGACTATTTGCGCAAAGTCATTGTTTACGGCAGATGCAAGGATGCAGTCGCCGCCGCATTTACCGGCAAAGTGGAAGTCTTTGACGCCGACTGCAACTTTGCTCTGGCAGTCGATCATGCTTCAGAAATTGCCCACGCCGGCGACATAGTTCTGCTTTCTCCGGCGGCGGCAAGTATGGATATGTTCAAAGATTACAAAGAGCGGGGCAATATTTTTGCTGATCTGGTGCGCAAATTATCAAAGTAATCTTATAAAAGAGTTGCGTGTTTGTTGCAAAAAAACGACTTTGGGTGTATTGTATTAAGATTTATTCTTGTTTATTATATAATATAAAGGAAAATAATAATGTTGTTTACCAGTACCAGAAGTGTGCAGAGTGTCAGTTCTGCTGCCGCTATTACCCGGGGTATTGCTGCTGATGGTGGGCTTTTTGTGCCTTGCAGTTTCCCGCAGTTATCTTACGAAAAACTTATGGCACTTGCTGATATGGATTATATTGGCCGTGCCAAAGAAGTGCTCAAACTCTATTTGACTGACTATACAGATGAAGAGCTGGATTATTGCGTAAAAGGTGCTTACACCAATACTTTTGATAACAACGACCCCGCTCCCCTTGCCGAAGTAACTGCCGGTACTGAAATGCTGGAACTCTGGCACGGGCCTACTTGTGCTTTTAAAGATATGGCATTGCAGCTGCTGCCCTTTTTGCTGGTCAAAGCTGCCAATAAGACTGCTCCCGGCAGAACCATCGTTATATTGGTAGCCACTTCCGGCGATACCGGCAAGGCGGCATTGGCGGGGTTTGCCGATGTACCCAACACCAGGATCGTGGTGTTCTTCCCGGAAAACGGGGTGTCGGATATGCAGAAATTGCAGATGATCACCCAAGTTGGCGACAATGTTTCGGTTTGCGGTATCGAAGGCAACTTTGACGATGCCCAGAGCGGAGTCAAAAAAATCTTTACCGACGATGCCATCCGGGAAGCTCTGGATAAGAAGAATATGGAATTTTCTTCTGCCAACAGCATCAACTTCGGCCGTCTGGTTCCCCAGATCGTCTATTATGTGTCGGCAGCTTGCGATCTTTTGAAGAAAGGTGCGTTGAAAGCGGGCGAAAAGTTCAATGTAGCTGTGCCCACCGGCAACTTCGGCGATATATTGGCTGCTTACTATGCCAAGCAAATGGGTGTACCTATCGACAAACTTATTTGTGCCTCCAACCGCAACAAAGTTTTGACCGATTTTCTGGAAACCGGGGTCTATGACCGCAACCGGGAGTTTTACACCACCAGCAGTCCTTCCATGGATATATTGATTTCCAGCAATTTGGAACGCATGATCTTCCACGCTGCCGGCAACGATGCTGAACTTACTGCCAAACTTATGAAAGAGCTGGCGGAAAAAGGCCGTTACGAGCTGCCCAAAGATGTGCTGGCAAAATTGCAGAGCGAATTTTTCGGCGGATATTGCGACGAAAAGGGTACCGAAGAAACTATCGGCAAACTTTTCAAAGAGTACAACTATCTTGCCGATACCCACACTGCGGTTGCGGCAAATGTGCTTGAACAGTACCGCAAAGCTACCGGCGACAATACATTGACGGTGGTGGCTTCCACTGCTTCGCCCTATAAGTTTGCTGCATCGGTATTGCCGGCTTTGACTGCCGAAGCTATTCCTGCTGACGGCTTTGCCCAGTTGGAAATGCTTGCCAAACTTTCCAATACCCCGATCCCGGCACCGCTTGCCAATTTGAAGGGTTGCGAAGTGCGGCACAAGAATTGCATTGAAAAATCCGATATGGCAGAATTTGTGTTGGATTTTTTGAAGTAAACTGTTTGCATAAACAGTTTGTTGTGCTATAATAGTCAAAGTGGTATATTTGCGAGGTGTTGTATGGCTGAAAACCGTGTTGCCGTAGTGGCAATAATCGTTGAAAATATGGAGTCCGCCGCAGCGGTCAATGCCATACTGCACGAGTTCGGCGAATATATCATCGGCAGAATGGGTTTGCCTTATCGGGAACGCAAGATCAGCATAATCAATATCGTGCTGGATGCTCCAACCGATAAGATCAACGCCATAGCCGGTAAACTGGGCAGACTTGAGGGCGTGACTGCCAAAGCCGTCTGTTCGGCAGTTTGAAATAAAATTGTATATTGAATATTTATCCTGACGCTGAAAACTTCCCGGCAGGGAACTTTGAGGCAGAAGCATAATAATAAGTCGTTATTTTGACCGTATTGCTGTCTGTATGTCAGGAATACGGTCTTTTTGTTGAGTCAAAATTAAAAAAAATGAAAATGCCTTGAATGTTTTCGGAGCGATCTGCAAGCGGAGCGTTTTTCCCGGTTACTCTACGAGTAGCCGGAAAAAACTACCGCTCACATCTCATCTCCGAAAAATCATTCAATTCAAAATTCATTTTTTTCAATTTTAACTCTTTATTGTGAGATTTTACAATGGTTTGCCGTGGATTGATTGAAAAACTTGATGCTGAAAAACAGCTTGGCTTTGCCGAATGGGTGACGCTTTTGAGTTCTTACTCGCAAGCGGATCGGCTCTTTGCTGCTGAAAAAGCGCAGGCGATCGCTCAAAAACATTACGGCAGAAAGGTCTTTATCCGGGGCATTGTGGAATTTTCCAATGTTTGCAGCAACGATTGTTTTTATTGCGGCATCCGCAAAAGCAACACTTTGGTTCAACGCTACAATATGAGCGACGATCTGATCGTTGAGTGCTGCCGCACGGGCTGGCAAAATAATATCAAGACTTTTGTTCTGCAAAGTGGCGAAGTGGGTTGTTGTGCTGACCGGCTTTGCCAATTGGTACGGCGTTTGAAAAGTGAATTTCCCGGCTGTGCGGTAACGCTTTCGCTGGGGGAATTGAGCTTGGCTGAATACAAACTTTTGCGTGAAGCCGGAGCTGACCGCTATCTTTTGCGGCACGAAACGGCTGATGAAGGGCATTACCGGAAAATGCACCCGGAATATATGAGTTTAAGTAATCGCATGGAGTGTTTGCAGAATTTGAAAAGTTTGGGCTATCAGACCGGTTGCGGCATTATGACCGGGAGCCCGTTCCAAACGCCCCAAACGCTGGCAAAAGATATGCTTTTTATGCACGGTTTGCAGCCGGAAATGGTGGGCATCGGGCCTTTTATCCCTCACAAAGATACCCCCTTTGCCAGTTATCCGGCAAGCAGTGTGGCGCAAACTTTGATGCTTTTGAGCTTGACTCGCATCATGTTGGAAAAGGTCTTGCTTCCGGCGACCACGGCGTTGGGTTCGCTGAAATCCGGCGGGCGAGTGCTGGGCATCCAAGCCGGTGCCAATGTGATCATGCCCAATTTGACGCCCAAAGATGTGCAGAATAATTATCTATTGTACAACAACAAGCTTTCGGCAGATAAGCCGGTTGCGGAGGCGGTCAAAGCTTTAAGTGAAGAATTGAACACTATCGGCTATGCTTTTGAGTTCAGCCGGGGCGATTGGAGTGAAAAAACATGTTGAAATTGGCTTTTTACGGTAAAGGCGGTATCGGTAAATCCACTACTGTCAGCAATTTAGCTTATGCACTTGCGGAAAAAGGTCTGCAAGTTATGCAAATCGGCTGCGACCCCAAAGCGGACTCCACCATGTCGCATCTGGGGGGCAGACGCCCCACGCCGGTTTTGGAACTTATCCGCAAATACGGCGATGATTTTTCGTGGCATGATATGGTGTCGTTCGGCGAAAAGAATATCGCTTGTGTGGAAGCCGGTGGTCCGGTTCCCGGCATGGGCTGTGCGGGCAGGGGGATCATCAACGCTCTGGAAAAACTGGAAAGCAAAGGTGCTTACTCTGCGATTAAGCCCGATGTTGTTTTGTACGATGTGCTGGGCGATGTGGTTTGCGGCGGCTTTGCCATGCCTATGCGTAATGGTTACGCTGATAAAGTATACATTATTACTTCCGGCGAAAACATGTCCATTTATGCTGCGGCAAATATCGCCATGGCGTTGAAGAATTTCCAGAGCCGCAACTATGCAGAGCTGGGCGGTTTTATCTTGAATTGCCGGGTCGTCAAGGATGAAGCCAATAAGGTTGCAGCACTGGCAGAGGATTTTGAAAGTCTGATCACCGGCATAATTCCCCGCAGCAGTTTGGTTGCCGAAGCTGAAGAAATGCAGAAAACTCTTTTGAGTGCTTATCCGGCAAGTGATATAGCCAAGGCTTACCGGTCGCTGGCAGAAAAGATCATGGAGCAGAACAATGCTTAAAAGTGTAGGAAAAAAAGTTGATGCTGAATTTTTTGCTCTGCCGGTAAAAGCGGCAAAGTTTCCCCAGCTTTTTGCTTCGGAGCTGGAGTTCAATGCTCCCTCCCGGGGCATGTGGAACATTGTGCATACCGGGATGCTTATACCCCGCTCCCACCAGATATTTGTCTGTGCTCAAGGTTGTTTGCGGGGTGTGATATTGACTGCCGCCGAGATGAACGCCATGGAGCGCATGAGTTTTGTTACGGTCAAAGAAAGCGATCTATTTGACGGCACTCTTGAAAGCAATGCTATTGAAGGCATAAGTGCTATTCTTGAGGAAATGAGTGTAAAGCCCCGGGCGGTATTGGTCTTTTTAAGCTGTATACAGCTTTTTGCCGGGTGCGATACCCGGGCGATTTACGATGAATTGCAAAAGCGTTTCCCCGCAATCGACTTTGTGGAATGTTTGATGCACCCCACTATGCGGAAATCGGGCTTGACGCCGGATGCCTTTATGCGTAAACAGCTCTATGCACCTTTGCGTGAAAACGCTGTGGCGGATAATAAAAGCATAAACATTATCGGCAACGACCGGGTAACGGCAGAATCCAGCGAATTGATAATTATGCTCAAAAATAATGGTTTCAAGGTCAAAGATATAGCTGCGTGCCAAGATTATGACGAATATTTATCTATGAGTGAAAGTTTCTGCAATATATCTTATTACCCCACGGCAAAAGCGGGCAATGAGTTTTTGTGTCAGCGGCTGCGGCGGAAATTTTTGCATTTGCCTTTAAGTTACAGTTTTGAAGAAATCGCAGAAAACTACCGGATTTTAAGCGAAGAATTGAATATAAAATTGGATTTTTCTCAAGCCGAAAGCGAAGCCCGCAGAACATTGGCTGAAGCCCGCAAGGTCATTGGCTCTATGCCCATAGCCATAGATTATACGGCAACTTTGCGGAATCTCTCGCTGGCAAGGTTGCTTCTGGAGCATGACTTTAATGTTGAACGCATTTACAGCGATGTGGTTATTCCGGAAGAAAAAGCGGACTTTGAGTGGTTGCAAAGCCATTGCCCCAAACTATTGATCTCTCCCACACTGCACCCGGCAATGCGGTTTGCGGTCAAAACACCCGGTTCCGGCGATGAATACCTTGCCATCGGGCAGAAAGCAGCTTGCTTTACCGGCAGTCGGCATTTGGTCAATATCGTTTCCGGCGGCGGCTGGTACGGTTTTGACGGCATAACGCAAATGTGCAAGGCTATGGTGAACGCTAAAAACACTTTGAGCGATACGGAAAAAGTTATCCAGCTCAAAGGATGGGGGTGCGAAAGCTGTTTATGAGTAATAATTACGCAAAAATCATCTCCTGCTATGCGGCAGATACTGCGGGCGTTTGTTCAGCACTTTTTGAGCTGGGCGGCATGACCATTGTGCACGATGCCTCCGGCTGCAACTCCACTTATGCCACCCACGATGAACCCCGCTGGTTCAATTCGGATAGCATGGTCTATATATCAGCATTGACCGAACTGGATATGGTTTGCGGCAATGATGATAAATTTATTGAGGATGTGGTGCGTTCTGCCGGAACGCTTCAGCCCGAATTTATAGCATTATGCAATTCGCCCATACCTTTGATGGTGGGTACGGATATGCGTGCTGTTGCTTGCTCAATCGAAGCACAAACCAACATACCATGTTTTGCGGTGCCGACTTCGGGTATGGAGCATTATCATGTCGGGGCGGCCAAGGCGTGGAAACTTCTGGCAGAGCGGTTTCTGCCGGAAAAAGCTGAAAAGATCATTCCGCAAAGTGTGAATATACTGGGGGCTACTCCGCTGGATTTCTCCATCAACGGCAATGTGGAAAGTATTGTAGAGTTTTTGCAAAAGTTTGATTACAAAGTGCTTGCTTCCTGGGCGATGAATAATACACTTGAGGAGTTGCGTTATTCAGTTAATGCCGAAGTAAATCTGGTGATCGCCAACAGCGGTTTGCCGCTGGCTCAATACATGTATAAAAAATACAATATACCCTTTGTTTGCGGCGTGCCGGTTGGTAAATCGGCGGCAAATGATTTGCTTGAAGAATTAGCGAGTGTCCGGCAGAGTAAAGTAAATTCTTACTGGTCAGCGTGCCGGGAGAGCGGCGAAAATGCTCAATGCCTGATCATTGGCGAAAGCGTGTATTCCGGCACTCTTGCCAAGGCGTTGGAGAGCGAACTTGGTGTAAGCTGCCGCATCATTGACCCTTTGGCAGGGGATAAAAAGTTGTTGACCGGCACCGATAAAGCTGTCGGTCAGGAAAAACTTATTGCCGGAGAATTTGCCAGCGCCGAATTGATCGTTTGCGACAATATGTATTTACCCATTGTCCCCTCCGGCAAAAAATATATAGCGTTGCCCCACGAAGCCTTTTCCGGGCGGTGCTATCATAAAGCAAGATTGAATTTGATTGATAAATATATAGATTGGAAGAGTTTGATATGCAGAAAATAGCAATTTACGGCAAGGGCGGTATCGGCAAATCCACCGTTACCAGCAATCTGGCAGCAGCCTTGGCAACGCTGGGCAAACGGGTCATCCAGATCGGCTGCGACCCCAAAGCGGACTCCACAGTAAATCTGCTGAGGGGCGAACCTTTGACGCCGGTAATGAATTTTATAAGAGATTTCGACCGGGAGCCGGAAACGATCGGAGAGATCAGTAAAGTTGGTTTCGGCAACATTTTATGCATCGAAACCGGTGGACCCACTCCGGGGCTAGGCTGTGCGGGCAGGGGCATTATTACCACTTTCAGCTTGCTGGAAGATCTGGAACTTTTTGAAACATATCAGCCCGACTTTGTTTTGTACGATGTGCTGGGCGATGTGGTTTGCGGCGGATTTGCCGCCCCCATCCGGGAGGGATATGCCGAGAAAGTATTGATCGTTACTTCCGGCGAAAAAATGGCACTTTATGCTGCCAACAACATCAACAATGCTGTAAAAAACTTTGCAGACCGCAACTATGCCGCTGTGCGGGGTATAGTAATGAATCGCCGTGCTGTGGAAAATGAGGAAGAAAAAGTTCGCAAGTTTGCCGACGATAATAACTTGGAGATCGTTGCCGATATACCCCGCTCCAACGATATAATCCATTATGAAGATATGGGCAAAACAGTGATCGAAGGCAATAAAGATCTGCCGGTGAGCCAAAAATTTCTGGCATTGGCTCAAATGCTTATCGACGAAGGTGAATCATGAGTAATACAGCTTTTTATATAACTGCCAAAGAATTGGCTGAATTGGGAAAAAACAATATCCCGTCAGAATTGTTATCCGGCAAAAATCTGGTTTACAGTTCTCCGGCAACTCTGGCTTTTAACTCCCCCGGGGCTCAAGGTTTCGGGGTCAAGCGGGCGGGGCTGGCGGTTCCGGAAAGTGTGATGCTTTTAGTGTCGCCGGGGTGCTGCGGCAGAAATACCGCTGCATTGGGCCGCGACCGGAAGTATGCCGACCGATTCTACTATCTTTTGCAGGACGATACTGATATTGTTACCGGCCGCCACTTGAACCGCATACCCGAAGCGGTCAAAGAGATTTGTTCCAGCCGACCGGTACCGCCCAAAGCGGTGATGATTTGCATAACATGTGTGGATGCTTTGCTGGGTACGGATATGGATCGGGTCTGCCGCAAGTGTTCAGAAGCTGCCGGGGTGCCGGTCGTGCCCTGTTACATGTATGCTTTGACCCGGGAAGGGCGGCTGCCGCCTATGGCATCGGTGCGTCGGAGCGTTTACAGTTTATTGAAAAAACGCCCCAAAAAGAGCAATGCCTGCAATTTGTTGGGCTACTTTTCGCCGCTGGCGGATGAGTGCGAACTATATAAACTTTTGCAGAGTGTGGGAATAAAAAACATCCGGGAGTTATCCCGTATGCAGAGCTTTGAAGAGTACGAACTTATGGCAGAAGCCAACTTTAATCTGGTGCTCAACAGCGAAGCGAGATATGCTGCGCAGGATATGAGCAAAAATTTGGAGATACCCTTTATTGAGCTTAATAATCTTCACCGGATAGATAAGATCCACGCTCAATATATGGCGTTGGCTCAAGCGTTGAATGTTGCATTTGACGATGAAAAGTTTTATTCGGAAAGTGCCCAAATAATCAAAAACTTCAAAGACAAGTTCGGTAA
This sequence comes from Victivallaceae bacterium, assembly GCA_045585955.1. GTDB lineage: Bacteria > Verrucomicrobiota > Lentisphaeria > Victivallales > Victivallaceae > SIG78. The sequence continues at coordinate 67,191 of JAZMZK010000018.1, read as the reverse complement.
TTTGCGTTTTGCCGTGGGTGAATGGCTCAATGCCGACAGTTTTGAGCTGGCTCTCTCGCTGGCGGAAATGGGCTTGCAAGTAAATGAAATTTACGGAACCATCGGCGAAAGCAACTTTGTTTACTTGAAGAAGCTCGCTGCCATTTCGCCTGCAACCAAAGTTTACAGCAACTTGTCGCCCACCATGCTTTATTATGATAAGAGAGAGGCAAAAATCGATTTTGCCATCGGGCAGGATGCCATGTATTATCACGCCGACAAGCCGGGGATCAAATGGAACTCCGAAGTGCGGCAGTTTGGCTATCAGGCGGTCAATGATTTATTTTCTGCTATGGGGGAGGTGCTGCAATGAAAAGTCTTTTGAAATATCTTTCGCCCTTTGCACCCGATCTGGCGGGGGCGGTTTCGGTGTTGTTCGAGCTTGATGGCGTGATCGTGATTTGCGATGCCGGGGGCTGCACCGGTAATATTTGCGGCTTTGACGAACCCCGCTGGTTTACCCGCAAAAGTGCTTTGTTCAGTGCCGGTTTGCGGGATATGGATGCCATTCTGGGGCGGGATCGGCTGTTGGCAGATAAACTTATTGCCGCGGCAAAAATCAGCAGCCGCAAATTTATGGCGGTAATCGGTTCGCCGGTACCGGCAGTGATCGCTACCGATTTTCCTGCCTTGCAGAGAATGTGCCAAAAGGCGTTGGATATACCGGTTATGGCGTTGGAGGCAAGCGGTACAATGTATTATGAAGTTGGTGCCTCGCAAGCCTATACAACGCTATTCAAAACCTTTGCAGTGGAAGCGCGTCCGGTCAAAACCGGAGCGATTGGGGTGCTGGGTGCCACACCGCTGGATTACAGCACCCTTGAGGCGGCAAAGGTCATCAGAAAACATTTGACAGGCGATGTGCGTATTTACGGTATGAATGGAACTTTAGACGATGTGGCAAAGGCTTCGGAAGTAGAAAAAAATATTGTGGTATCGCCCGCCGGATTGAAAGCTGCGGAATATTTGAAAAAATCTTTCAACACACCATACGAAATCGCAGCTCCCGGCATTGCCGATGAGCTTGAAATTAGCGATCTATCCGGCAAAAGAGTGTTGATAGTCCACCAGAACTTTGCGGCGTTGGAGCTGAAAAAACGCATATCAAGCACTTTCCCCGATGCGGAAGCTGTTTGCGGCAGTTTCTTTAATGCAGTAAATAAAGACGCTGATTTCAAGTTCAACAGCGAAGAAGATTTCCGCAAAGTTTTTGAAACAAACACCTTTGATGTGGTCTTTGCTGACAGCGCATTTGAGCGGATCGTGCATAATATATATAAGGGCAGCTGGGTGGATTTCCCCCATTTTGCGGTTTCCGGAAAACTGCTTGAGGAGCTTTGAATGGCAAATTTGGTCAAAAGCGTTATATACAATATTTACGGCGTGGTGCAGGGCGTGGGGTTCCGCCCCTTTGTCCACCGCATTGCGTTGGCTCACCGCATTACCGGCAAAGTTATCAACCGCGGCAGCTTTGTGGAGGTAGTGGCTCAAGGCAGTGATGAGGATTTGCAGAATTTCCGCAACGCTTTGGCTGCTGAAGCTCCGGAGCGGGCAAATATTGTTGATATAAAAGAACAAGTTGTTGAACTTGAAGTTTTTGAAGACTTTTCCATATTGGAAAGCCAAGCGGATAAAGGGGCAATATTTATACCGCCTGATATTGCAACTTGTCACCAGTGCCGCAAAGAGCTGTTTGACCCCGCTGACCGGCGGTATTTGCACAGTTTTATAAACTGCACGGCTTGCGGTCCCCGTTTGACCATTCTGGAGGCGTTGCCTTACGACCGGGAACGGACGAGCATGAAACATTTTCCCATGTGTCAGGCGTGCGAAAAAGAGTATTACTCCCTTGCCAGCCGCCGTTATGATGCCCAGCCGGTTTGCTGCAATGATTGCGGCCCGGAAGTTTATATATTGGGTTCAAATTTGCGGGGAGGTGCAGCCATTACCGAGTGCCGGAAGCTCCTTATGCAAGGCAGGATAGCTGCCATCAAAGGCATCGGCGGGTTTCATCTGGCTTGCGATGCAAGGAATATTGAAGCCGTGAACCGTTTGCGGGAACTCAAACACCGCCCCCGCAAGCCTTTTGCGGTGATGATGAACAATGTTGATACGGTAAGAAAAGAGTGTATTTTAAGCGAAAAAGCTCTTTCATGGCTGGATGGCTGCGAAAAACCGATCTTGCTTCTGGATAAAAAAAGCGATTGCACCTTGCCGGATATTCTGGCTCCCGGCAATCCCACGCTGGGAGTGATGCTGCCTTATGCACCGTTGCAGATGCTGCTTTTTGATTACCCCGATGGTGTGGATTTTACTGATACATTAGTTATGACCAGCGGCAATGTATCCGGTGCCCCCATCTGCCGAACCGAAGAGGATGCTTTGCAGGAGATCAGCAGTTTTTGCGATATTATACTTTCTCACAACCGGGATATCCGCTTGCGTGCCGATGATTCAGTGATGCGGCTTTATAACAATGAACCTTACATGATCCGCCGATCCCGGGGTTTTGCTCCGCTGCCGGTCAAGGTGGATCTGCCGCTTAAAGGCGAAGTGCTGGCGATCGGCGGCGAGCTGAAAAACGCTTTCTGTATCGCTAAAGATCAACTTTTTTACATAGCCCCCCATATCGGGGATATGGAAGATGTTCGCAGTAACGAGGCTTTGAAGGATTCAGTCAAGCTCTTTTCGGAGTTGTTGGAGTGCAAGGTGGATCGGACTGTTTCGGATATGCACCCGGGGTATCACACCACCCGCATCGCCGGAGAATTAAGCGGTAATGTGGTGAAAATCCAGCACCACTATGCCCATATATTAAGCTGTATGGCAGAAAATAACTACCTTGATCCGGTTATCGGGGTTGCTATGGATGGTACCGGCTACGGCACCGACAGCACCATTTGGGGAGGCGAAATATTGCTTGCTTCTCCGGATAAGTTTGAGCGTTTTACCCATATAGCACCTTTCCCGCAAGCCGGGGGCGATGCTGCCAGCCGGGAAGGGTGGCGGATCGCGGTGGGTTTGTTGGAAAAGTATCTGCCGGAGCAAGCGGGCAAGTATGCTGAAAAACTTGATTTGTGTTCTTCTCTGGAATACAAAATGCTTTCGGCAATGATAAAAAACAACATCAATACCGTTGTCAGTACCAGTGTCGGCAGATTGTTTGACGGCGTAAGTGCCCTGTTGGGCATTGCCCGCAATTCCACCTTTGAAGGCGATGCAGCTATGAGCTTGGAGTTTGCCGCCCAAAGGTGGTATGAAGCAAACAAAGATGATCTGCCAGGTATTGATAGCTCTTTTGCAGAAAAAGGCATTATGGCGACTGATGAACTTTTTACCTGGTTGGCAAATGAGCGTATAAAAGGCGTGGATGTGGGGTTTCTGGCATACAGCTTCCACAAACTTTTGGCGGATATGATCTTGGCAAGCTGTTTGCAGGCAAGACGGGCAAGCAATTTGAATGTGTGTGCATTATCCGGCGGGAGTTTCCAGAATATGCTTTTGCTGGATCTTTGCCGGAAAAAGCTCTCGAAGAATGGTTTCAGGGTTTTGCTCCACAAGCTGGTACCCGCCAATGATGGCGGTATATCGCTGGGGCAGGCACTTTATGGCGTTTATAATATAAAACAGTTTTAATATAAAGGATTTATCTTATGTGTGTTGGACTTTCTGCCAAGGTTGTGGCGGTCAATAAAGATACCGCTTTAGTCGATGCTTCCGGTGCCCGCCGGGAGGTTTCCGCTGAACTGCTGGACGATTTGGAGCCCGGCGACTATGTGATGGTTCACGCCGGGGTGGCGATAGCTAAAATAACTCCGGAAAATGAGGAGTAAGTTTATGAGTGATTACCAATCATTATTAAGCAATTATTCCGGCAGACCTTTGCGGATAATGGAGGTTTGCGGAACTCACACTCACGAGATTTTCCGCTTGGGGATCCGGTCGCTTTTGAGCAAAAATATTGAGCTTATCTCCGGGCCCGGCTGTCCGGTTTGCGTTACTCCCCCCGGGTACATCGACAGTGCCGTAACTCTGGCGCTCAAGCACCATGCAGTGATCGCCACCTTTGGCGACCTGATCCGGGTGCCCGGTTCCGAAATGAGCTTGGCACAGGCCCGAAGTTTGGGGGCTGAACTCAAAACGGTTTATTCGCCATTGGATGCGGTGGACTTTGCGGCAAGTAATCCGGATAAAGAGGTGGTTTTTCTGGCGGTGGGGTTTGAAACCACCACCCCATCTGCTTGCATAGCTGTAAAGCGGGCGGCGGCATTGGGGATAAAAAACTTTTCTCTCCTGACCGCCAACAAAACCATGCCTCAGGCATATAAGGCTCTGCAAGGTTCGGCTGATGCGTTTCTTTATCCGGGGCATGTTCACGCCATTATCGGCACCAAACTTTGTGAAGAACTCAAAAACGATTACGGCGTATCCGGGGTAGTTGCCGGATTTACTGCCGAAGCAGTGATAAAAGCATTGGGTATGATCGTAGAATACGCACAAAGCGGCGAACCTTTTTGCGATAACGCTTATACTTCAGTAGTCAAAGCCGGGGGCAATCCGGCGGCACAAAAGCTGGTCAACAGCATGATGGAGCCTTGCGATTGCGTCTGGCGCGGTCTGGGCGAAATCAAAGGTTCGGGTATGAAACTCAAAAGCCAATGGAGCGGATTTGATGCCGTAATCAAGTTTGGTTTAACTCCCGATGACGGCAAATGCAACCCCGGATGCCGCTGCGGCGAAGTCTTGAAAGGGATTTGCAAACCATGCGACTGCCCGCTCTTCGGCAAAGTCTGTACGCCCATGAATCCGGTGGGGGCGTGCATGGTTTCCGGCGAAGGAGCTTGTTCGGCTTTTTACCAATACGGTCAATAAATCAGGTGTTATTATGGAAAAATTTATTACATTAGCTCACGGTTCCGGCGGTCGGCAGACCTCTGAACTTATCGGTTCGATATTCAAAAAACATTTTGCCAACGATCTTTTTACCCCCGATGATGCGGCTGTTCTGCCGGTAAAGGCTGACCGGATCGCCATGTCTACTGATGGCTTTGTAGTTTCGCCGTGGCGTTTTGCCGGCGGCAACATCGGCAAATTGAGTATTTGCGGTACGGTCAACGATATAGCATGTATGGGGGCGATCCCCAAATATATAACCTGTGCATTTATTATTGAGGAAGGGTTCCCGGTCGCCGACTTGGAGGAAATCGCCGCCGCTATGGCAAAAACTGCCGCCGAAGCGGGTGTCAAAATCGTTGCCGGTGATACCAAAGTCGTGGGCAAAGGGCAAGTGGATAAAGTCTTTATCACCACTGCCGGGGTAGGGGAACTGCTGCCCGGAGTCCGCACCTCCGGAGCCATTGCTCAAGTTGGGGATGCAGTGATCGTTTCCGGCGATGTGGGGCGGCACGGCTGCACCATTTTGCTGGAGCGTGACGAGTTCGGCATTGATGCTGATGTAACAAGCGATTGCGCACCGCTGGGCAAAACCGTGGAAGCGATTTTGAGTGTCAGCAAAGATATCCATGTGATCCGTGATGCAACCCGGGGCGGCGTGGGCACAGTATTGTACGAAATTTGCGATCAGAGCCAAATCGGTATAAATATCAAAGCTGCCGATATACCCGTAGCTGATCCGGTAAAAGGAGTGTGCGGTATGCTGGGGCTTGACCCCTTGTATCTGGCGTGCGAAGGCAGATTGGTCATCTTTGCTCCGCAGACTGTTGCCGGAGAAATCGTAAAAGTTCTGCAAGCTATGCCGTACAGCAGCAATGCTTCCATTATTGGCGAAGTAACGGAGAATGTGGGCAAAGTTACCATCGAACAGCCCTTTGGCGGCAAAACCATATTGCCCCAGCCCACCGGAGAACTGCTGCCGAGAATTTGCTGAAAATGTGTTCAGAGTTGGTCAAGCGGAAAATCTTCCCAACTCTGAAAATACCAGTCAGCTGTTTTTTGCAGTTGAGCCGGATTTTTTTCGCTGGGGTCGTAAACAGCGGCGACGGCGTATCCGGCTTGGGCTGCCGTATTGGCTGCATAGAGTGCATCTTCAAAAACAATGGTGTTGTCGGGGGAGGTATGCAGTATATCTGACATCTTGAAAAATATATCCGCTGTCCGTTTGGAGGTCTGCATTTCCGAGCAGCTGAAAATTGCTTTGAAATATCCGCTCAATCCGGTACGCTCCAATGCCGGAACAACCAATCCTGATTCGGTTGCAGTGATTATTCCGCATGGAATATTATTTTTCTGCAAATGATCCAGGATTTTTTTTATTCCCGGTTTGGGGCTGGCTTGGGTTTTATAAAAATTTTCGACGATCTGCCAGGTTTCTGCATAAGCTTTTTCCAGAGTTATATTCAAGGAAAATTCGTTTATAATATACTCAAGAGCATTGTGCATGGAAATAACTCCAAGCTTGCCGTCAAGATCAAGCGCTTCGTCAATATTGTGGCGCAATAAAAATTCCCGGCAAAGATTGCTCCATATTTTCATACTGTCCAGCAATGTGCCGTCCAAATCAAAAATAGCGGCTTGGAACCTCATAAAAAATCCTTTTTTTGTGTTTGCATCGCCATTAAAATAACATTTGCCGATATAAAAATCAAACATAAATGTATTTTTATATTTGATTTTTTTTGCAAATGGTGTTACATTAGAAGATATGTAACCTTGGGGTGCTGTTGTTGAGGTAACAACGGCTGAGATCAAACCCATCGAACCTGAAACGGGTAATGCCGGCGTAGGAAAGACAAATGAATATCATTTTTGTTACAATTTTAAGATGGTGCATTCAGCACCGGCATACCCATAATGGGCGCACAAGCTTGCGCCGGAAAGGATTTCCGGTATGTCGGAAGAAAACATTATCTCCTCTGCAATCGTCAGCAAATTCAGCGAAAAACTCCTTGCGAATTTGAAACTTGATGTCGCCATCGTCGGCGGCGGCCCTTCAGCTCTTGTTGCTGCCCGTTATCTGGCGGAAGCCGGGATAAAAACAGCTATTTTTGAGCGTAAACTTGCTCCCGGCGGCGGTACTTGGGGCGGCGGCATGCTTTTTAACGAAGTCGTGGTGCAGGATGATGCACTCGATATTCTTGATGATTTCAGTATAACCCACAAAAAGTTGGAAAATGCACCGGGGTATCACACTCTTGATTCGGTCGAAATGGCAAGCGGATTGATTTTTGGTGCAGTAAAAGCCGGGGCTTTGATTTTTAATTCAGTAAGTGTGGAAGATCTTGTTTTCAAAAATGGAAAAGTCAATGGACTGGTGATCAACTGGACTTGTGTTGAACGGCTGGGGCTGCATGTAGACCCCCTGACTGTTATCGCCGAAAATGTAATTGACGGCACCGGCCACCCCAGCGAAATACTTAATCTTGCTGTAAAAAAAGCCAAGATCCAACTCGATACCCCCACCGGCGATATTATCGGCGAAAAGCCGATGTGGGTCGAAAACGGCGAAGCCTCCACGGTTGAAAATACCCGCTGTTATTTCCCCGGATTGTATGCTTGCGGTATGAGTGCCAATAATGTTATGGGCGGTTATCGCATGGGGCCGATTTTCGGCGGTATGCTTATGTCCGGCAGAAAAGTTGCCAAACTTATTATCGAAAAAGGCCGTTGAAAATGCGTACTCATGCTGAACGCATCGAACTGTTCAAAAGCTCTGATATTTATCCGGTTGTAAGTTCAGAATATTGCAACGGCAGGAATGTTTGCGATATTGTTGCAAGCATTGCCGCTGCCGGGGCTAAAATCGTACAGATACGGGAAAAAAATATTTCAGATTGCTCCATGTTTGAACTGGTAAAGAGATGTAAAGCTGTAACTGACGGTTATCAAATGCTTTTGATCGTGGATGACCGGGTAGATATTGCAATGGCTGCCGGGGCCGACGGTGTTCATTTGGGGCAGGATGATTTTCCGCTGCGTGAAGCTAAAAAGCTTGCTCCGGAGATGCTCTTCGGCTCATCGACTCACAACGCCGAAGAGATCCGTCAGGCTCTTGCCGACGGTTGCAGCTACCTGAATATCGGCCCGGTGTTTCCCACCAATACTAAAAGTGTTGCCTGCGGGGCTCTGGGGTTGGACAAAGCCGAAGAGCTTAAAAAGCTTGTGGATTGTCCATTTTCCGTAATGGGCGGTATCAAAGAGCAGCATCTGGCGGATTTGTGTGCCAAAGGATTCAGGCATATAGCTATGATAACTGAAATAACTCAAGCTGCCGATGTTGAAAACAAAGTAAAGCATTTGCGGCAGATCATGAAAGGCAGTACATTGTATGAGTAACAGTTTGCCGGTTGTTTTAACTGTTGCCGGGAGTGATTCCGGCGGCGGCGCCGGCGTGCAGACCGATTTGCGGACTTTTAATACATTTAATGTTTATGGTTGTTCGGCGGTTACTGCCGTTACGGCGCAAAATCCCAATGAGGTGCGGCGGGTCGATATAATGCCGCTTGAATCTGTAAAAATGCAGCTGGCAAGCGTATTGGAACTGTTTCCGGTGCGTTTTGCCAAAACCGGCATGCTTGCCAATAAAGAAATTGTGGAATGTGTAGCTGAATTTGCCGGAAAATACAATCTTAAACTGATTGTTGATCCGGTAATGATTTCAACTTCAGGTGCCTGCCTGCTGGAAAAAGCAGCAATTTCCGTTATGCAGGAAAAATTGTTTCCTCTGGCAGAATGGATCACGCCTAATATCCCGGAGACCGAATTTCTTTGCAACCGGCAGCTTACAACCATGGAAGACCTTGCCGGAGCTGCCCGGCAGCTTTTCAATAAATATAAATGTAATTGTCTGTTGAAAGGCGGTCATGCAGCAGCGGCTTATCAGGCAAGTGATATTGTCTGTTATCAGGGCAGAGTTTTTACTGTGAGTTCTCCGGCAGTTAAGTTGCCCCGTAACACTGCGCACGGTACCGGATGTACTTTGAGCGCTGCAATTACTGCAATTTTGGCAAAAGGCGGGGATTGGCAGCAGGCATTGACTGATGCCAAAGCATTTGTTTATGGTTCGCTTACCGAAAACAGAAAATTAAGCGATACGCTGACTCAAATGTTTCCGCCCGTAAAAAACTATTCAGATCAGATATATTGGAAAGAATTATGACACAGATCGAATATGCCCGAAAAGGAATAATTACTCCGCAAATCAAACATGTAGCCGGGATCGAACAGCGTTCTGTTGAGTTTATCGCCGATAGAGTTGCTGCCGGGACTATTGTGATTCCTGCAAACATCAATCATAAAAACTTGATACCTTGCGGTATTGGTCGTGAACTTAAAACCAAGATCAATGCCAATATCGGTAATTCATCATTATCCAGTTGCCCCGGTGCCGAGCGGAGTAAACTTGCCGTTGCTTTACATTATGGAGCTGATACCGTTATGGATTTAAGTACCGGCGGCGAAATAAACTCTATCCGGCAGAATATGTTGGAGTCTTGTACTGCTCCTCTGGGCACAGTACCGGTTTATGAAATCGTTGCCCGATATGGCTGTAATGATTTTTCAGCAGATAAAATTCTTACTGTCATCCGGGAACAGGCAGAGCAGGGCGTGGATTATATGACGATCCACGCCGGATTGCTGAAAAATTATGTGCCGCTGGCTTTGAAACGGAAACTCGGTATCGTCAGTCGGGGCGGGGCATTGATCGCTGCATGGATGAAAGAGCATGAAAAAGAAAATCCATTTTTTGAAGCTTTTGACGATATTCTCGAAATATGCCATAAGTACGATGTTACTCTTTCGCTGGGGGATGGTTTGCGCCCCGGATGTCTGGCTGATGCTTCGGATGAGGCGCAGTTTGCCGAACTTGATACATTGGGGGATTTGGTGCAGCGCTGCCGGAAAAGCAATGTGCAGGTCATGGTGGAAGGCCCGGGACATGTTCCTTTGGATCAAATAAAAGAAAATATGGAACGCGAACGGCAAATCTGTAACGATGCTCCTTTTTATATTCTTGGGCCTGTCGTCATTGACTGTGCGCCGGGGTATGATCATTTTGTTGCCGGAATGGGTGGTATGATGGGGGCGTATCATGGCGCAGCTATGCTTTGCTATGTAACCCCGAAAGAACATCTGGGACTGCCTAATGCCGACGATGTGCGCCGGGGAGTTGTTGCTTTTAAGATAGCAGCTCATGCAGCGGATGTTGCTTTGAAGAAACCCGGTTGCCGGGAACGGGATGATGCCATATCTGATGCCAGAGCCAGCTTCGATTGGGAAAAACAGTTTGAGCTGGCTATTGATCCGGAATGGGCAAGAGAATTGCGACATCAGGCGTTGGAAGAAAGCAACGCACCAAATCAGCATGGCTCGGAATATTGCACCATGTGCGGTCCCGATTTTTGTTCGGTGCGTTTAAGTGCAAGATTGAAAAACAAAACTGTGTAACTATATTACCGGTTTATTTCCCAGAGTCTTTTTTAGGGGGGGGCAGGGGGATATTATACAAGCGGCTTCAGACACTTGTGCTTCATATTTGCACAAGCAAATGCTTCATAACGCAGTTGCTTCATCAGTAAAGGCTGGAGGAAAAATGAAGCACGGCTTACGATGCATGAAGCACATTGCAGCTGCTGCAATATATGAAGCACCGCTGGCGCGGTACGAAGCGAAGCCTTTACAGGCTTCATGTTTTTTTGCCTTTTCAAGCTATTAAACTCTGCTCAAATGGATAGATTTATTTGCCAAAATTTGCCAATTTGTATTTTCTGGAAGATATGACACCTCCCGCAACACTCAAAAACGTAATATTACGAAATTAAGGATACTGTGAAATTAACATTAAAACTGTCTGCACGGATTTACGACCATCAGGTAGTACTGATGACTTCCATTAGTCAGATTGCTGTGAAGAATGAGATTGCTGGCAAGGCGTATATTACTGGTTTGAATTTGCTCATTCAATTGACAATACATCGTTGATGTTAACCAAGCAGCTAACCCGGTGGGAAGTGCCTGATAGTATTTACATAGTATAAACTAAAAGGATAGCCGATAGCGGCTACGAATTTCAAAAGCGTAAAAATTGTGTCTGTTTAGCTTTGTTGTTCGCAATTTTTTTGCAGATAAATTATATTTTCGTGCAATTACTTCTTGAATTTTCAAAAAACTTGTGCTATAATACACCAAAGCACATTCACATAGTCAAGAGGTGTTTATAATGGCTGTTAGTTACAATAAACTTTGGAAATTACTTATTGATAAAAATATGAAAAAAAAAGAGCTTGGAGAAGCTGCAGGAATAAGTAATTCTCTTATTGCAAAACTTGGAAAAAACGCGAATGTTACTGTTGATGTACTAGTGAGAATTTGCTCTGCTCTTGGTTGCGGCATAGATGACATTATGGAATTAGTTCCAAATGATAGACAAGCAATGTAAGGATGGCATTAAGAATGAAAACAAACTACAAACCAACATACATTAGCTTGTTTAGTAGTGCAGGAATTGGATGCTATGGATTTAAGTTGGAGGGCTTTGATTGTGTGGCAACCAATGAGTTAATTACAAGAAGACTGGATATTCAAAAGTATAATAACAAGTGCAAATATGAAAGTGGGTATATTTGCGGCGACATTACTGCTGAATCCACAAAATCTGCACTATATGCGCAAATCGATTTATGGAGTAAGAAAGAAAATGTATCTCGCATTGATGTTGTAATTGCTACCCCACCTTGCCAGGGAATGTCCGTAGCGAATCATAAAAAAAGTTCCACGGAAATCATCAGAAATTCCTTGGTGATCGAGTCTATCAGGATTATCAAACAGATCAATCCTCGCTTTTTTATCTTTGAAAATGTTCCTGCTTTTATGAAAACTATTTGTACCGATATCGATGGTACAAATAAGACGATAGCCGAAGCAATCGAAAGTAATTTAGGTGTAGGGTATTCATATATTTCTCGCATTATTAACTTCAAAAATTATGGTGCTTGTTCGAGTAGACAGCGTACGGTTGTTATTGGTGTTTCTAAAGATTATGCCGATGAGGTTTCTCCGCTGGAACTCTTTCCTGACCTTGTAAAAGAAAAAACTCTTAGACAAGTAATAGGCAAACTGAAGCCGTTAACAGAGTTTTCCGAAATAGACGAAGAAGATATATATCACTTTTTTAGAGTATATCCCGAACATATGAGATCGTGGATCGCTGACATAAAAGAGGGTGAATCGGCATTCGACAATGCTGATAACAGCAAAAAACCCCATCAAATCAAGGATGGAAAAATTGTAATCAACCAGCAGAAAAACGGTGATAAATATAGACGTCAATATTGGGACAAAGTAGGTCCTTGTATTCACACAAGAAACGATCAACTTGCAAGTCAAAATACGATTCATCCAAGCGATGACAGGGTTTTTAGCATTAGAGAACTGATGATGATGATGACCGTTCCTTGCTCTTTCAAATGGGTAGAAGAAGATTTAGAAATACTCAATCAGTTTTCTGCCACTAAAAAAAGAGCGTTCTTAAAAAAAGAAGAAATCAAAATCAGACAATCATTAGGAGAGGCTGTTCCTACAGCAATTTTTCAAGCTATTGCCAAAAAAATTGTTGCTGCGCTGAAACATCCCCCTATTAACACAGCAACAATCAATAAAATCGTAACTGAATATTGTTTGTATGATGTCGAAAGACTAAAAAATTTTATTATACAAAACGAAATGTTCTTATCTGCTACGACATTGGGCAAGATTGCAGAATTAGCTAATACAAGCCGTACAGATAACGCTGCTTTTTTTACCAGTAAAACGCTCATCACAGAAATAATGAAAGCGTTGCCGGATACAGATCTGCAGACTGTAAAGATTCTTGAGCCATCCGTTGGGGTGGGCAATTTTATTCCTCTTATCATAAAAAAATTTGAAGGTAAAGACATTGTCCTTGATGTAGTCGATATTGATGAGCATAGTTTGGAGGTTGCAAAACTCATATTAAAGAATTATGAAATACCACAAAACTGTACGATTAATTATATCAAGGATGACTTTTTGCTCTATGATTTTGACGGAAAATACGATTATGTTATTGGGAATCCACCATTTTATAAGATGAAATCCACAAATACGCTCTTGAATGTGTATCGTCAAAGTGCAATCAACAGAGATACAACCAATATCTGCTCTTTTTTTCTCGACAAAGCAATGGATATCGGAAACTATGTTGCATTAGTTTTTCCGAAGTTCTTGCTTAATACACCGGAATTTGCAAAAACACGAGAGTATCTTTCCGCAAAAGCAGTTGATGGTATCATTGACTTTGGCGAAAAAGGTTTTCCGGGGGTCTTGGTTGAAACGTTGGCAATTTTCATAAACAACCAAGGAAGTCCGTTGAAAACTAAGGTATTCTCTTTTACGCATAGTATTCGTCTAGAGCAAGTTCAGGACTATATCTTTGATACAAAACTTCCTTATTGGATTATCTACCGCAACAATGAGTTCGACAATGTCTGTAAACGATTGGATTTTAATGTCTTTAGAGTCTTTCGCGACAGGCAAATAACAAACAAACTACTATCCGATGTAGGGGATATCAGAGTACTCAAGTCCCGTAATATCAGCGATGATGGAAAAAATGTGCTTGACATTGATGGATATGATTCATATATATCCTCAAGCGAGGCAAAAACTCTTTCTGTATTCGAATATCTGCAGAGAGAAGATGTATACCTCACCCCTAATATGACCTATAAGCCAAGAGTGATAAAAAAGCCAAAGAATGTGTTGGTTAATGGTTCATTGGCTATTCTTGTCCCCAAAGAGCAAATTGTCCCCTCTGAAGAACAGCTGGAATTTTTCTCTACACTGGAGTATCGTGATTTCTATCAAGTGGCAAGAAATTATCAAACAAGATCTTTGAATGTAGATGCGTGTTCAGTTTTTTTCTATGGTCTTTTGCGAAAACATTTAAAAGATATTCCAATTACAGAGAAATTAAACGAACAAGAAAATATCCAGCTTTTATTATTCAATTAACGGAGAAAGACAACGAATATGTTGACACAAAAAGCAATTATAGATTTTTGTAATCAGTACGATTACGATATTCGAAAAAGCGGAAACGGTAGATGGATCGATCAAAAATGTGCTGCAGATGTCGTTACTGTCGTAGCAGACTGTATCTACAATTACGCCTTACAGGATGAAGATGGCATCTTTACATCTACAGAAATATGGCATTATGACTATACCGTTGAAAATGTTGAGGCCATCTTTAAGAAACCGAGAGTGGCAAATGAAGCAGCGAGAAACGAGTATGATAAATTCTTCCAACAGCCGATGGAAATGTTGGCGAATGCCAATGTCTTGACAAAAACCAAGCGGGGAAATCACAACTTTTATCAAGTAAATAATATGGAAGTCCTTGAATATATCGCTCTGCGTGAACGAAACGCATTGTTTTTCTTGAAGACATATATTGAAAAAGTTTTGCGTGATAGTGGTATCTATCGGGATTTTGAGACTTTTTTCAGAACACAAACAAAGGATGCTTATCAGCATGTTAAAGAGGTGTTTTCAAGTTTTATTATCCAAAACACAAAAATTAACGGTACTGTAGAGTGCAACCGTATTTTTATCAAGGTGTTAAATCCGTTGGCATACTTCAACAATTCACATGGTACTGAGAAAGGCAGATTGTCTGAGCAGATTATCACCTATGATATGCTGATGTATAATCGCAATAACTTCAGAGATGTATATGCTGATAAGCCTAAAGGTGTAACTCGAAAAGAATATGCTACGCAGCATCCTGTGGAAGTTAACGAAGCATATTACCACTATCAATCGGCAAAAGCCAAAAGATTCCTCCGTATGTTCAACGATCAAAACCGTGATGGTCAGACAGAACATCTTGAAACTGCTAATATCCGTGATAAAGCAATCCATATGCACCATATTTTCCCCGAAGCAATATACCCCGAAATTTGCTATTATTTGGAGAACATTATTGCATTGACTCCGACACAGCATCTGAATTATGCTCATCCAAATGGTCATACGCAGGAGATTGACGAGCAGTATCAACATTTGCTTCTACTCTCCAAAGCAGAACGTATCCACGAGAATCTAACTGATGTTGTGGCAGAAAAGATTTATGAATTCTCTAATTTCTTATTTGTTCTCAATGTTGGCTTTGATAATGACGATGTCCTAGAAATTGCAGATATGGATTTTTGCGCTGTCATTAACGCTATAAATGTGCATTATGCAGCATAATTAAGGAGATAAGATGTGTAAATTAGTATTTGGGAAAAAAGGACAGGTACGTTTTGATTCTGAAGAAGAACTTCGTTTTGCTATTGAGTATATCCTGAGCTCTGACAATGTTAATTTCAACATTCATGAAGATAATCAAAATCAAGGTGCGTGGGGACCGGAGGATCGTATACATTTCAAGCATGAGGCAGGAGTTCCAGAATGTTTAATACGAAACATGACGGCAGGAAAAACTGGCATTTATGGGAGAATCAACTGTAAAGAATTTTGCGATTTGATACGTTCGGAAGCTCGTAGAAGATAATTTTATACAACGAGAAATCTTTGTTCTCGAAAAATTTCAACCGTAATCTAAATTGAAAGAGGTAATTGAATGAATCATATTAAATCTCTACATATTGAGGGATTCAAAAAGTTTCAGCACCTTGATGTAGAATTTAACGAGCATATGAATATTCTTGTTGGCGAGAACGAAGCTGGAAAAAGTACCATTTTAGATGCAATAAAGACGGTACTAAACCAACAGTATCGGCTTGCAAATAAATCTGTGTTGCGTGATTTGTTCAATACCCAAATGGTTGAGGCGTTTGAAGCCAACCCTAGCATTAAGACCTTGCCACGAATATTGATAGAAATTGAGTTGGAGCTTGATCGTAAAAGCAAAAATGCTGATTACTTCTATGGAGAGGTGTATGGTACATTAAAAAAGCAAGACGAGAAGTTCGGTATTAGATTCGAGGGTAAATACGATGAATTGTTGGGAATGGGCATGGAACAATCCATTTCGGAAAAGAAAATTCCGTATGAGTATTATGCACTTACATGGATGACATTTGCAAACAATCCCTATCAAATAATTCGGAGACCACTTCAATTTCTTGCAATAGATACAACAAACAATGCTACGGCACCATCATTTAATTCGTACAATAGAACACTATTTACAAGTAGCTTCATAACGCAGTTGCTTCATCTGTAAAGGCTGGAGGGAAAATGAAGCACGGCTGTCGCCGCATGAAGCACATTGCAGCGTTGCTGCAATGTATGAAGCACCGCTGGCGCGGTACGAAGCGAAGCCTTTATCCGTCTTCGCCTTACGGGCTACGCCGTGACAAGCAGGCTTCATGTTTTTTTTGCCTTTTCAAGGCAAAAAATGGCTCCGGCACCTGGTATTGCCTTCCGCTTTCTGCTTTGCAGAAATGCTCAGGCTCCCCTTCGGGGTCGAACCACCCTCCGGGTTTGGTTCGTTTTTTGTTGACACAAAAAATGCGGAAATGTTTTCATTTCCGCAAATCCAGCTTTACCGATCCATTTTTTGCCTCAAATAAAATTTGGGCAAAAAAATGGCTCCGGCACCTGGATTCGAACCAGGGACCAAGTGGTTAACAGCCACCTACTCTACCGCTGAGCTATGCCGGAGCATGAATTGATCATCCTCAATGCTACTTAATATATACTTGTTTTAGAAAAAAGCAAATCGTTTTTCAGATTTTTTTTACTTAATCTTACCGAAAAAATTGCAAAATTGCTCTTCCGGTACTATCTTTAACTTACACTTTTTATGGGATTGGGTGTTTTTTATGAATAAAATATTTTTTATACTTGTTTTTACACTTTTTTCATCAGCTTTCTCTGCTGCTGATTTGACCTTGGAAAATGGCTCTGTTTATGCTCAAACTGAAGTTAAAAAATGTGCTGCCGGTTTTGTTTATATAGCTTATGAAAAAGGTGAAGCCAAAATCGCTTTGAATGATCTGCCGGAAAATTTTATTGCCGCCTTGAATTCCCGTCAGCGTGGGGCTTTGCGCAAAGGGGGTGATCTGACTCTGGCTGACGGCAGAACCTTTAAAAATACTTCTGTTAAAGTTATGGGCAATAAATCTCTAACGATCAAACATGATTCCGGTACTGCGGTGGTCGCTTTTAAGGATTTGCCCAAAAAGTATCAGGCTACTTTCAACCGCCAGCAGCTCTTGAAAATATTCAATGA
Organism: Victivallaceae bacterium; assembly: GCA_045585955.1. GTDB lineage: Bacteria > Verrucomicrobiota > Lentisphaeria > Victivallales > Victivallaceae > SIG78. The sequence continues at coordinate 49,931 of JAZMZK010000018.1, read as the reverse complement.
TAAAACTGCCACTGTAAACTCCGGAAATATTGTCGGAAAAACTGCTGACGGTAAAATCGTTTATTCCGGTCCCCGCGGCGGCAGATACTTTATAAATGACAGCGGTAAAAGAGTTTATTTGCGGAAAAATATTGAAGTAAAAGTTCCGGAAGGCATAAAATCTAACGCCGGGCGACCGTAAAAACTTTTATATCTTTGACCCCGGCTTTGCGCAATGCTTCGGCGCAAGCGTGCAAGGTCGAGCCGGTCGTTAAAACATCGTCGATCAGCAATATCGTTTTACCAGCCACTTTTTCAGGTTTGGGTACGGCAAAGGCTCCTTTGAGATTTTTCAATCGTTCTTCCCGGCTTAAAGTGGCTTGCCTGGTAGTATGCCGGATGCGTTTTACAGGAGTTTTTACCGGTATATTCATGTAGCGGGCAAGCATTTTTGCCAGCACTTCGGATTGATTATAGCCTCTTTGCAGAAATCTTTTCCAATACAGCGGCACCGGCACTATCATATCACATTCCATAAATTCCGGATTATTCAAAAGCGGATAAGCCAATTCGGCGATCGCTCTTGCCATAGCGGTATTGCCGGAAAACTTCAGCTGGTATATAACTTTTTCGCCCAAGCCTTCCATCTGCATAACGCTGACTGCTTTGCTCCACGGTCTTGGCGGCATGGATAAACACTGGCGGCACTGTTCCAAAACGCCATCAAGTTCGCCGCCGCAGCCCGGACAACGCTTTCCGCTCAACAGGGGGATTTCTTTCAGACAATCCGGGCAGAATGTGTTGAAGTCGTGATTTGCCGGATTGTCGCAATCGCACAACGGGCAGGGGAACTCCCAGATATAATTGAGTATTTTCCGGAATAACTGCATATTTTTATTTGCCTTAAAATACAAAAGCCCGACCGCTTTTACGGACGGGCTCAAGCACACCGGCTCAATAAACCGGCAATCAAACGCAGCAATTACTTGCGCTTTGCTCCGCTCTTGATAAGAGCAGCCACGCGGGCTTTGCAGCGGGCGAGGTAGGCCTTGCGGCGACGGCGTTTGATGATCTTGTTGTGTTGCTGACCCATGATGAACCAACCTTATTTGTTAAATTATTGTTGTTTAATACAAATGTATTTACTCTTCATATCTGTATAATTTAACTCAATTAGCGTTTTTTTCAAATAAAAGATGAAGATTTTTGCAAAAAAACTTTTATTTTCTCTAAACCGGGTTAAATTTTAATAGTGTATTTGTTTGACAAGTGGAGTTTATAATGTATAAAAAACATTTATTGATCTGTTTTCTGCTGCCGCTGCTGGTTTTCTGCGGGTGTTCGACTGTTTCAAAAATTGCGGAACGATCCGCTTCAACTGATGCAACAGTTAAAACAACTGTTGTTGATCCTGCCGCAAAGTGGCGGGATCTGGATTTGAAAAAATACCCCAACGCCAATACCATATTGCTGGATGATATTGATAAAGTCGTTTATAATCCCGACGGCACTTACACACGAAGCGATGAATACTTTACTTTGATCTGTACCGAAAAAGGGCGGGATGATAACCGCACCATTGCCTTGCATTTTAACGAATTTTACGAAAAAACACCGTCGGTTGAGATCGAGATCATCAAGCCTGACGGCAAAGTGGTCAAGCCAATTTTGCAGAAAAAAATCTCTGTTGAAAGCTCCCAGATGCAAAGCAATATTTATGACCCAGCCAACAAAGTGCTCGCTGTTGGCATTCCCGGCTTGGAAGTGGGCGATATTGTGCATTATATTTTTAAGGAAGAAACGATCCGCCCCCGCATGCAAAATGTGTGGTGCACGATAACTATGCTGCAAAATCCTGACCCTATACTGCATTACTCCTACACTATCTCTGCACCCGAAAATACTCCGCTGACTAAAATCGCTGTTAAAAATGAAGTCAAAGGTGCTCTGAAAAAAAGTGTGAAAAAGGTCAACGGCAGAATCATCTATACTTTTGAAGCCAATAATGTTCCGCAAGTATTTCCCGAACCGGATATGCCGCCGTGGTATCTGCATTCTATGCGAATATTGGCAAGCACCGTGCCGGATTGGCAAACAGTTTCCCGCTGGTACTATAATTTGTGTATGCCGCACATAAAAGCAGTTTCGCCGGAATTGACTCGCAAAGCCAGAAGTCTGGCGGCTGGAAAAAACGAAAAAGCTGCCATCCGTGCCATGTTTGATTTTGTTTCCAAGGAGATCCGCTATACCGGTGTTACCAACGAAAATACCGCTCCCGGCTATGAACCCCATGATGTAAAAGATACTTTTGCCCAGAAACATGGGGTTTGCCGGGACAAAGCCGCCTTGCTTGCTGCTATGCTGCTGGAAGCTGGTTTTGACGCATTCCCGGTATTGTTCATGGCGGGCGACCCGAAGGATTTTGAAGTACCTAATAACTACTTTAACCACGCCATTACCGGAGTTAAGACTTCTTCCGGCGAATTGATTTTAATGGATCCCACCGACGAAAACTCAGTAGACATGCTTCCGGCATACGCTATGGATAAGAGCTTTTTGTGTGCCACCAAATCCGGCGATATACTGCGTAAAACTTCGGTTGTTCCGGCTGAAAAAAATCTTTTGCGGATCAAGTCCACCGGCGTTATTGATAACGAACAGACTTTGCACCTGAAAAGCACACTTTTGTTTGAAGGGATAAACGATAATGTTTACCGTTCTGCCTTTGCCCGCTGGACTCCGGCTTACCGGGAGCAGTTTATCGCGTCGGCAATGAAACGGGTTCTTCCGGGGGCAGAAATCAAAAATGTAAAAGTCCTGCCGGAAAATATTCGTGATCTTGCCCGACCTTTTGAGCTGGTTATAGAGTGTTCGGTAAAAGATTTTGCCAGTATAAAAATGAATACCGGCTTGATCGCTATGCCCTTTATCGGGCGGGGGTTCGGTTTTTTTAACTTTATGGTAGGGGATTCGCTGTTAAAAAGCCGCAAATATCCCATGCGTTTTGAATCCACAGCCGGAGTTGTGGAAGATTGTGTTATAACTTTGCCGGAGGATTTGAGCGTTGCGGCCCTGCCGGTCTATAAAAAAGTCAAAGAGCCGGCATTGACGGTGGATTTTGATATTGCTGCAAAAGACCGGGTCGTAACCGGTAAACGGCATGTGAAACTCAATGCTGTGGAAGTGGCAACTGAAGATTATGCCAATTTTCTTAAAGCGGTGCAGAATATAAGTTTTTCGGATAAACGCAAAATCGTTGCTGAGCGGAAAATCCCGGATAAAACTTTGGCGGCAAGCGGTGCTGATGCTGTGAAGCTCAATAAAGATTGTCAGGTGGAGTTTATCCGCCGCGGCGAACTTAAAGCTCTCTATACAGTTAAACTGCAAGTGCTTAATTACAGCGGTATCAAAAAATATTCTGAATTGACTTTAGATTATGTAACAGGATTGACCACTGCTGAATTTGTATCGGTCAAGGTTATTTCTCCTGCGGGCAAGGTAAAGATCGTTGACCTTAAAACTGTAAAGGTCATGGATGACCCGGTTTCGGCAGCTGCACCCCGTTACCCCGCAGTTAAAAAACTTGTTTTGCCGCTGCCGGGGGTGGAAGTTGGCAGTATAATTGAATACACCAGTTGTTTGACTTCAAAAACAGCCGGAGATAATTCTATTTTAACTTCGCTGGCTGGATTTTTACCGATAAAAAATGTAAAAGTTCAATATTCTTACCCTGCCAGACTTGCCCGGCAATTCAAACTTTTGCTGCCGGAGAGCGGTTTTACCGTAGAGCAGGGCACAAGAGGCTCTTATAAAACAGTAACTGTTACCGGGCAGGATATACCCATGTATAAAGAAGAACCGTCGGTGCCTCCCATAGAGCTTTTTGCACCGGTGGCGGGTATCAGTGAGTTTGATCCTGCAAGATACTCTGAAGAGTTGCTGGCGGCTTTTAAAAAGGCGGCAAAAACTTCTGCAAAGATAGATGAATTATCTGCTATGTTTATAAAAAAATATCCTGTTTTACGCTCCAGAGTGCGGGCGATCCGGGATTATGTTGCAAAGAATATCCGCAGTGCCGGTATGGAAGTTGATAGGCTTGGTTGTAAATATATTACCCCGGCTGATACAACATTGCGTGACGGTTACGGCAACAGCATTGACCGTGCGGTATTGCTTTACACATTGCTTAAAGCGGCAAAAATAGAAAATATATCCGTTGTATTGGCATCCGGCGTGCCGGATCTGGAGGTTTTCCGCAGACTCTACACTCTGTTGCCGCAAAATGTGTTTGACAGTGTGCTGCTGCGGGTCGATCTTGACGGCGAAGAGTTTTATTTGAATGATTCCAACGAATATGCGGAAATGGGCAGTTGTAAGCATGAGAATGCTTTAGGATTGGATTTGAATAATGGTGAACTGATAACCATAGAAAGTTCTCCCGGCTATGCCGCAGAAAACCGGCAGTTTTTGCAGATAAAAGCTCTTGCTGGAAATGCCGCTGAAATCACTGTAAGCGAATACTTTTACGGCACAGCTCATGCCGGAATGAAAAAGTTTTTTGACCGCATAAATCCGGAAGAAGAGCGGCAGTATTGGGAACAGAAACTGGCAGGTTTTCTGGCGGGTTCTGAACTTGTCAGTGTAAAAAAAGAGCTGGATAAGTATCCCGGCATGATTTCATATCAAGTCAAGCATCCGGATTTCTGGCAATCGAGCGGCAAATATGTGTCGTTTAAATTGCCGACGATCCTTGGAAATGTATTCCGCACTGCCGGGAAACGCTCGCTGCCTTATCTGCGGCTTGCAGCTGAAAAAAAATCTTTGGAGTGTGAAGTAACTCTTCTGAAGGATTGGAAGGATTGCAACCTTATTGTTCCGGATGTGGAACGCTCTCTTCCGGGCAATACCGGAAGTATCAGCAGAACTTGCGAAATAACACCGGACAACACTTTGATTTTCAAGGAAAAAGCCGATATCAAACCCTTTTATATGGATGCGGCAAGTTATGTTTTGCTGGAAAATCTGCAAAAAGAGCTTTCCGACCCCGCAAAACTTACTATTTTATTTAAAACAAGTGGCAAATAGGTGCTTTCGGTGCTATATTATATAAATAATATATTGACAACTTATAAAATGGAGTTTTAAGTTATAATGTTCAAACCAGTTGACAATCAGGTGTCGCTGCCGAAATTGGAGGAAGAAGTCCTTAATTTCTGGCAGGAGAACGGCAGTTTTGCCAAGTCGCTCAAACAGCGTGAAAATTGCGAAGAATATGTTTTTTACGATGGGCCTCCCTTTGCTACGGGTATGCCCCACTACGGCCACTTGCTGGCTGGTACCATCAAAGATGTGGTGCCCCGTTATCAGACTATGCGGGGCAAATTCGTCCGCCGTACTTTCGGCTGGGACTGCCACGGTCTGCCGGTAGAAAACGAGATGGAAAAAATTCTGGCTTTGAACAACAAAAAAGCCATCGAAGAATACGGTATCGATAAATTCAACGAAGCCTGCCGTTCTATCGTGCTGCGTTACACCAACGAGTGGGAACGGGTGGTCAACCGTATGGGCCGCTGGGTGGATTTCCGCAACGGCTACCGTACCATGGACCGGGATTACATGGAATCCATCTGGTGGGTGTTCAAAAGTTTGTGGGATAAAGGCATGATCTATGAAGGCTACAAGATCCTGCCCTACTGCCCCCGGTGTGCCACGCCGCTTTCCAACTTTGAAGCCAATCAGGGGTATATGGAAGTTGTTGACCCGGCGATCACCATCCGTTTCAAGAGCTTGGAAGAAGAAAACACCTACTTTGTGGCATGGACGACTACTCCGTGGACTCTCCCCAGCAACCTTGCTCTGGCAGTGGGCCCCGAAATCGACTATGTGAAAATCAAGGACGGCGACGAATTTTACATTATGGCAGAAGCCCGTTTGGGTGCCTATTACAAAAATGATATGCCGGAGATCGTGGAGCGTTACAAAGGCTCCGACCTTGCCGGTAAAACCTACGAACCCTTGTTCAATTATTTTGCTGATTTGCGCAAAGATGGTGCGTTCCAGGTGCTGGCGGCAGCTTATGTCAGTACCGAAGATGGTTCGGGTATCGTGCATATCGCTCCCGGATTCGGTGAAGATGACGCCGCCGTGTGTCACGCCGCCGGTTTGCCGGAAGTCTGTCCCATCGACGATCAGTGCTGTTTTACCGCTGAAGTGCCGGACTATCAGGGCAGATATGTCAAAGAGGTGGATAACGAAGTCATTGCCCGCTTGAAAGCCGAAGGTAAACTTATCCACCGGGGCACCATCAAGCACAACTATCCCCATTGCTGGCGTGACGATCACCCGCTGATCTACCGGGCGATCTCCACATGGTTTGTCAAAATTGACGAAGTCAAAGCCAAGATGATCAAGGCAAATAAGGAAATCTCCTGGTTCCCGGAACACCTGAAAGAAGGTCGTTTCGGCAAGTGGTTGGAAAATGCCCGTGACTGGGCGATCAGCCGCAACCGCTATTGGGGTACTCCGCTGCCCATCTGGCGCAATGAAGAAGGCGAAGTTATCTGCGTTGGCAGCGCTGCCGAGCTGGAAGAACTTACCGGTCAGAAAGTCGATGACTTGCACAAGCACTTTATCGACAAACTGGAAATACCTTCCCCCACCGGCAAAAGCCCGCTCAAGCGTATTCCGGAAGTTTTGGACTGCTGGTTTGAATCCGGCTCCATGCCCTACGCCCAGCAGCATTATCCCTTTGAAAATAAAGAACACTTTGAAGCCAACTACCCGGCGGACTTTATTGCTGAAGGTCTTGACCAGACCCGCGGCTGGTTCTATACTTTGGTGGTGCTTGGTGCGGCGCTCTTTGACAAGCCGGCATTCAAACATGTGGTGGTCAACGGGCTTATTCTTGCCGAAAACGGTCAGAAGATGTCCAAGCGGTTGAAGAACTATCCCGACCCCATGGATGTAGTCAACAAGTACGGTGCTGATGCACTGCGTTTGTTCATGCTGGGCAGTCAGGTGGTACATGCCGAAGACCTCAAGTTTTCGGAAAACGGCATCAAAGATGTGCTGCGTAATGTGATGATCCCCATGTGGAACGCTTACAGCTTCTTTGTAACTTATGCCAATGTGGATGGCTACGAAGCCAAAGACGGCGTCAAGCTGCCGCAGAACCTTTCCAACGCTCTTGACCGCTGGATCATCAGCAGCTGTACCCAGATGGTCGAAGAGATCACTGCCGAAATGGATGGCTATAATTTGCAGCGTGCCGCCAACCGGTTTGAAAAGTTTGTGGACGATCTGACCAACTGGTATATCCGCCGCAGCCGCCGCCGTTTCTGGAAAAGCACCGACGATGGCGACAAGCAGGAAGCCTATGCTACATTGCACTATGTGTTGATCGAGTTCTGCAAAGCGGCGGCTCCCTTTATACCGTTTACGACCGAAGCGATCTACAACAATCTGCGGACTGCCGATATGCCCGAATCCGTCCATTGCTGCGACTACCCGGTGGCAGATGCTGCCTGTCGTGACGAAGCTTTGGAACGGCAGATGTTCCTGACCATGACTGCGGTCAAACTGGGCCGTTTCCTGCGTACCCAGCACAATTTGAAGGTGCGTCAGCCTTTGAGCCGTGCCGTATTGCTGGCTCCCGATGCCGAAGGCGCCAAGCTGCTCAACGGTACTTTGGACATCATCGGCGAAGAATTGAATGTGAAAAACATTGAGTTCTCTGACAACGAAGATGCCCTCGTGACCCGTTCGGCTAAAGCCAACTTCAAGGTCATGGGTAAAAAGCTGGGCAAGAATATGAAAGAAGCCGCCGCATTGGTGGAAAAACTCGATTCTGTTACCATCGGCAAAATTCTTGCCGGTGAAGCGTACAATATTACTCTTGCCGACGGCACCGTGTTTGCTATGGCTGCCGAAGACTTGCTGGTGCAGAGAAGCGAAAAAGCCGGTCTGGTGGTCGCCACCGAAAACGGCGTGACAATTGCTCTGGATACAGCTCTGACTGCTGAATTGGAAGCCGAAGGGCTGGCACGGGAAATCGTCAGCAAAGTGCAGAATCTGCGTAAAGAAAGCAATCTGGAAGTGGTCGACCGTATCAAGCTTACCGTTGCCGGTGACGAAAATGTGGTTGCCGCCGCCAACAGCTTTGCTGATTACATCAAAAACGAAGTTCTGGCTGTGGAAATGACCGTGGTAGCGGGTTCCGGCGAGGTCGATCTCAACGGTCACAAGGCTGCTTTGAGCTTGAGCAAGGCGTAAAATGATTATCCGCAAGCAGGCATTCCCCCGGGCGGCTTTGATCGGCAACCCGTCGGACGGATACTACGGCAAAACCATTGCCTTTGTCTTTGATAATTACGCCGCCCAGGTGATGCTCTACGAAACTCCGGAGCTGAACCTGGTGCCCAGCTTGCGGGATCAACCCAGCTTTGCCAATGTGCGGGAGCTGGTACACGATGTGGGGTTGTATGGTTATTATGGCGGGATACGCTTACTGAAGGCAAGCATAAAACGCTTTGTACAGTATTGTGACGAACACAATATAGCTCTGCACAAAAACAACTTTACCATGCGTTACGGTACAACCATACCCAACCGTTTGGGCTTGGCGGGATCGTCGGCGATCATCACCGCCAGCATCAGAGCTTTACAGGAGTTTTACGGTGTGGAAATAAGTTTGCCCGAACTGGCAAATCTTATTTTAGCTGTGGAAACCGACGAGTTGGGCATTGATGCCGGTTTGCAGGATCGGGTTGCACAAGCCTATAATGTGCCGGTGTTTATGGATTTTGACCGTGAACACATGGAAAAATCCGGTTGCGGCATATATCGGGGAATAACCATACCTTCTGACTTGAATTTATTTGTAGCCTTCCGTACCGACCTTGCTGAAGGTTCGGAGATCCTCCACAGCCGTTTGCGGGAAGATTACAATAATAAAGTCCCCGCAGTGCTGGCGGCAATCAAAGAGTGGGCTCATTTGACCGATCTGGTTGCCGAAGCGTTGTGCCGGAAAGATTATCCTGCCATAGAAAAATGTTTGCGGCGGAATTTTGAACTGCGTTGTGAAGTTTGCTCTACTACTGTAAGCTTAAAAAACCGCCGGATGGTGGAGCTGGCAAACTCTTTAGGCGCGGCGGCTAAACTTACCGGTTCCGGCGGGGCGGTCATCGGTATTTATCACGACAAAAAGCACTTTGCTGCTCTGAAAAAACTTTTTAATGCCAACCAAATCGAAATCGTCAAACCCAATATTGTCACCGGCGGTGTAAAATGTGCCGAATGGGGCAATACCTCTCCGGAGGCGTGAGTGAAAATTTCCCATGCCACCCGGGCAAATTGGCAAAGATTAAAAAGTGATCCCGCCGTTAAATTGCTGCGTGGTGCCAACAAAAGCTGTTCCGTAAAAAAAATCTTTCCCAAAGAGTATTTGCTTGATAAAAAAACTCATGCATGGGTAGTCGAATTTTTAAGTTTTGCTGAAAAAAAATCCTTACCCCGGGCAGATATTATTTGCAGTTTGGCTGTAAAACTGCTGCAAAAGCATGGTATTTTTGATAAAAAACATGTAAAGGATGTTTTATCAACTTTTCCCGGAAAATTTGCAGAAGAGCTGCCGCTTGAAAATCTGCCGCTTGAGGAATGGGATATATTGGGTTTTATCTATCAATGTTTATTGAGCGAGGGCGAAAAAAATATTGCCGGTGCTTATTACACCCCCTGCGATGTTGCTCAAAGCATGCTGGCAGACCGACCGTTGGCGGACGGTCAAAACATGCTTGACCCATGTTGCGGAACTGGGGCGTTTCTGCTGGCGGTAAAGGCAAGCACTCCTGAACAGCTTTGGGGATGCGATCTGGATGATACAGCGGTATTTATTGCTAAAGTGAATTTACTTTGCAGGTATAAACAGTTTGAGTTTATACCCCATATATACAACTTGAACTATTTGACTGCGAGTGCCTGCCACATTCTGCAAAAAAGATTTGACTTGATTGCCACCAATCCGCCTTGGGGCGCTAAAAACAATCGGCAGCTCCGGTTGAATGCAGGTAACAGACAGGATACTTTTGCCAGCTTTTTTTACAAGGCTTATCAGCAACTTGAAAAAGGTGGTGCATGTTGCTTTTTATTGCCGGAAGCGGTATTGAATATTCGAGCGCACAAAGAGTTGCGGCGGTTTATATTAAATGAGTGCAATCTTACGAAAATTTCTTTTTTGCAAGGCAGTTTTTCCGGTGTAATGAGCAAATATGTAAATATTGAAGTTGTCAATGTTCCGGCCACAGAAACTGTAACTTTGGTCAGAGATGGAAGATTTGTTCAACTGGATCAGGAAGAACTTATAACTAATTTCAATTACACAATCGCTTTTACCGGTCCAAAAGATAAAGTATTGCTGAAAAAAATTGAATCTTGCAGAAAATATGATCTTGCGAAAAGTATTTTTGCATTGGGAATCGTCACCGGCGATAATAAAAATAAACTTTCTGATACATGTCAAGCTGGCATGGAAGCTGTTTGTACCGGTAAAGAGATCGGGCGTTATAAATTGCTTGCTCCCCGGAAATATCTTTTTTATGAACGGACACAGTTCCAGCAGGTCGCCAAAGATGAATATTATCGGGCAGGGGAGAAACTGGTTTACAAATTTATCAGCAAAGAGTTGGTTTTTGCTTACGATAATACCGGCAGCCTGCTTTTAAACAGTGCCAATATGCTTATACCGAAAATACCACAGTTGAGTATAAAAACAATTCTGGCATTGCTCAACAGCGAAGTTTTACGCTATTACTATAAGATGCGGTTCGGCGATATGAAAATCTTAAAGGGTAATCTGATTGAACTGCCGCTGCCTCATATTGAAACAGCACCGCAAAGAGCGATCGAAGAACAAATCGACCTTATTTTACAGGGCAGGGGTGATGACTGCAAGCTGCAAAATATGATTTATCAGTGTTATCAACTTACTGCTGAAGAGATGACTTATATAAAAAGCTGTTTGTGATTCAACCAATAAAAAACTCCGGCAAAAGTTCACGCTTCTGCCGGAGTTGCTTTTGACTTGAAAAATTTTACTTCAATTCAAATTCCATGGTCATAACCAGCCGGATCACCTTTTCCACGCTTGAGGTGTCATACATGCCGTAGTCGCTGGTTTCGCTGCTGGCAGGACGGGTGATCTGGATCACCCCCTGTCGGGCGGTCATCAGCGGCCCCAGTTTGCTACCGCTGTGGTGGGCGGCGGTTCTTGCCCGTTCAGCGGCAGAGGCGCTGGCGGCGTTGACCAATTCCAGCTTATACTGCTCCGGGTTGCCGATATAGTATTGCGGTTTACTGACTTCTACATCAAGTTTGCGGGCGGTAAGTTCGTAGATTTTAAGGTGATTTTTCGCCACTGTAGCAACCAGATTGGTACGGATCCGCACCCGGTAAGTCAAATAATAGTGGTCGAAAATATCTTCCCGGGTCTCTTTGCCGTTGCGTTCTTTTGTAACGATCGTACGGTTGATTTCAGCACAATAAATGGATTCATCTTCCCGCATATTATCTGTAAAGCCTAAACTGTCAAGTTTTGCGCGGAATACTTTTGCGGTTTTTTCCAGCGCAACATAACCCTCTGCCTTGCTTTTGGCCTTTATACTTACGGAGGCGGTAAAAGCTGCTATATCGGACTTGACCTGTTTTTCGGCAACGCCTTTTACAGTAATGCTTTTTTCGGTAGTGCGCTGGATTTTAAGCATGAAGCGGCTCAACATAAATGCAGAAAGCACCATACCTACGGTAAGGGCGGCGATGGAAATTGAGATGATTGCGACGGTAGATTTTTTCATGCTGGCACTCCTTTTTTTTTATGTTGTTGATGGATAAAAATTCCCCGGAATTTTGCGGGAGGGGAATATACCATAGCATAAGGTTCTTGTCAAGAATTTTTTTTAGTTTTTTTGATATTTTTTTAATTAAAATTTGCCATTCTGAAAACATGCGGTTATAGTACCGGAGAACACCCATAATGAAAGGAGTTTCTTGTATGAAAAAGTTTGTTTTAACCGTTGCAGCTGTGTTGTTTGCATTTATGCTTACAAGTGATCTTGCTGCAAAAAATGCCCCTGTAAGCTCCGGAAGTCCGGCAGCGGCTGTAAAAACATTTTATACCGCAATGGCAAAGTCTGACTTTGCTGTTGCCAGAAAATATGTAGTTGCCGATGAAATGAAAAAACTGATCGAATTTCTGGAAAAAATGACCAAAGAAGTTCCCAGCCTGAAAGAAGATACCAAAAAAGATTTTACCCCGCTGGCAAACGCAAAAATCATTTCAGAAAAAATTACCGGCAATAAAGCAGAGGTAAAATACTCTTATACCAAAGATAAGAAAACGAAAACCGAAACACTGAATTTGCAGAAAGTCAAAGGTTCCTGGCTGATAATTTGATTATTCTTGAAAATAAACTTGAGAAAAAAACTCCGGTTCTGCAGGAATCGGAGTTTTTCTTTGCTTGCAAATTTTTTCTCCGGCGTTATATTAAACACAGTAAGGAGTGTTTTTTTATGCATTTTGCTTTTGTGTTATACCGATTTTTCCCCCACGGCGGGCTTCAGAAAGACTTTTTGCGTACTTTGCACGAAGCTTTGAGCCGGGGGCATAAAGTTACTGCGTACTTTGCTGTGCAGGAGTCGCCGCTGGAAGAAAACGAATTCTTTCAGGTGGTGAAAGTCCCGGTTTCCGGCTGGAGCAATCACCGTAAAATGGCTTCTTTTGCTGAAGATGTCAATAAACTGATCGCCCGGGAGAAATACGACAATGTTCTGATGTTCAGCCGTATTCCCGGCGGAAACTATTACTTTGCTGCCGATAATTGTCTGGCTGCTGACTGGGGAAAACTCCACAACCGCTGGGTGTTGAAGTTGCTCCCCCGCTACCGGACTTTTCTTGAGCTGGAACGCAAAGTTTTTGCCCCGGAAAGTGTTACAAAAATCTTGGCTCTGACCAATCAGCAGGTTTGCGACTATAAAAAGTTTTATAACACTCCTGCTGAAAGGTTCAGGGTGATGCCGGCGGGGATCGATAATGCTTGCCGCAGGCCGGAAAATATTCCGCAAGTCCGGCAAAAGATCCGGCAGCAATATAATATACCGGAAAACGCTCTTTTGATTATTCAAGTGGCAGCCCAGTTTGGGGTAAAAGGCGTCGATCGCTCTATTGCAGCATTGGCAGTGCTGCAAAAAAATTCCGATAAAGATTGCCGTTTGCTGGTAATTGGGGGCGGCGAAATCGAAAAATATCAAAAAATTGCCGACAGTTGCAGGGCAGGGGATAATGTGATTTTTGCCGGAGCATGCAGCAATATAGCGGAATTGATCGCCGCAGCAGATTTGATGATCCACCCCGCAAGAAAAGAAGCCACCGGGACGGTTATTGTTGAATCATTGGCAATCGGAATACCGGTAATCGCTTCCGCTGCTTGCGGCTATGCGGACTACACAGCAAAGTTTGCTCCAGAACTGGTAACTCCTGAACCATTTACCGCCGAAGCTCTCAATAAAGCATTGAACTTTGCGGTAAATAATCTTGACGATTTAAGCTGTAAAGTATTGCAGAGTGCCAACTCAAGTGAGTTTTACCGCCGGGCAGGGGTGATGGTTGATCACTTGGAAAATGTTGTTTGAAAAGGTATAAAAAATGAGCCGCAGCATAAAGTTTTGCTGACGGCTCTTTTTTTATAGTATCAGCCTTTGCATAAAGGCTGGCAATCACTTTTTTTTCTTTACAAATTTTGCCAATGGAATTGTAAAATCGGTTTTCGGCGCCTGCTTGCCCACATAAAACAAACGGGCACTTTCATTGTGTGCAGGAATCAACACCGTGTTGATTCCTTTTTTCAGTTCGGCAATCAAAGTACCGGATTCCACATCAAAGAGTTTGCATGGTTCTTGGACTGTAACAGTTAACTTGTTTTCTACCAGATGATCGTGGTAGTAATCGCTTAACAAGACAGTCATTTCATTTTTCAATCGCAAAGCAGCAATGCGGACATGTTCCTGATCGCTCTTCAAAGTATCATCTACCGTGCCGTTTACTATGATATTTTCCAGCGGAACCGCCATATTCATTACTTCAGCTATGTATTTGAGATCCAGCGCATCCCAGCCCATCCAGGGCCAGGTCGTAAAGCCCATGCAGCCGTTGAAAAAGATTTCCAGCAGCACAAATTTGTGATTTATGGCGGTACTTTCATATTCCGGTCCGGCTCCACCGCAGATCCATGGGATGATACGGGAGTTGTTCATTGCTTTGCGAACTTTCTTTACCGCAAGCCCGGTACGGTAGGCATCGCCGCTGTAATAGTAACTGGGCATGGTTACATTGACCGCTCCGGCAGATGCCAGTTCTTCATAACGCATAAAATGGTGATAGATCCTTTTGGGGGTAACATTGTAAAGCCCGGTTATTAAAGAATATCCTGCGGGTGCCATGCCATTTATGCCGGAAGCGTTAAGTTTACGGCGGTATTCTTTGGTGATTTCATTAAAAAATTCAGCACCGATCGCCAGACGGAAGTTGCACCATGCTGTGTGAAGTTGCGGGTGCTTGCCCGGATCAAGCTCGAACTGCATAGGCGAAAGATATTTTTCATTTGGGTATTGGGTTTTGAAATACTGTTCAAACTTTTCTATACAGCGGGAACAGAAGCAATACTCACGGCGGGTCCAGTTTTCTGTATCCCAGTAAGCTATTGCCACACCGGCTTCGGCATGTTTGGTCACTTTATCCACTTCGGCAGCAAATGCTTTGCCGCGGTAGGTGGGGCAGAGCATCATATCACGCTTGCCTTCAAGGTTCACTACCCAGCCTTCCGGTTCGTTTTTCAAACCTGGTACTTTATGCGTAGGGCTGGTATTGCCGGTAACATAAAAATTATTTTGTTTAGCTTTAAGCACCAATTCACGGAAATTCTCCGGGTTGACATCATAACCGGAAAGCGATATGACATTCATCCCGCATTGTTTGAGACTGTTGAATATATCCGGCCAGCGGCGGCAAACTTCCGCTCCGTAAAAACCGATTCCGGCAACCAGTTTCCCGGGAATGCGCCTGATGGGGCGGAAATCGACCGAAACGACCGGCAGCACTTGCGGTTTCTGCTTACCTAAACTGCTCTGGGCATAATAGTAAACTTCAGTTTTTTTGCCAGCGGGCAGGGTGGTGGTCATAAACATATTCAACACTGCGTAGTAACTGCCGCGATGGTTATTGAACACATATTGAGTATAGGGTTTACCATTACGGGTGATCCGGGATTTCTTGACTGTTTTGAGCGAAGGCTTAACCACCTTTACGCAGTCAGGCACTTCCAGAAACAGTTTGCTTTTGGGCGGCTTTTTGCCTTTGTAGTTGGCACGCAACCCGAAATGTACCGGATTATGTATATTGCTTGCCAGGTAGATCACATCGTTGGCATGGGTCATGTTAAGCCCGATGCGAATGGTGGTTTTTTTGAAAGTGGCAGCCGTTTTAGTTTCGTTGTAATTACGGTCGGCATTGAATCGTACATTGTGATTGTGATTTTTTCCGTTGAATTCAATTTTTACATTAGCATCAGCAGTATTTTTCCAGCCGGGCAGGGGAAGTGTTACGCAAGATGCCGCTTGAATTTTATTGTAAGTTTTACTGACTGTTTTACCGTTGAGCGAACAGGTGATCTTTAGTGTTTTTGCCGGGACTGCGGCAAAAAGTTTAAGCGAGTTTTGAGCAATACCGGCAACATATTCGGCAGTTGCCAGCTTAAAGTTATCCAAGCCGCTTACCGGTATGTAGCAAAGTTGGTTGGCAGCATTGCTGCCATCGGCCATTTTTACCGGCAAAAAAACAAACTCGGTCGTGCAAAAGTATTCACTGCCCAGCCAGCTGTAAAAGTGGGCTAATTTGCGAACATCGGCAACCATGCAGATACCTTGATTGTTGGTTCCGGCAAAACCGATCCAGCCTTCAGCTGCATCCTGCAACATATTGTGTACCTGCGGGGATTTTATTACCGGGGTACTGTAAATGCCCTGTTTGCTCTGGGCAAAAATACGAACAGTGTTCTTTTCGGCAACGCTGTCCGGCAGCTGCGGAGCATTATGGATCCACGGCGAGAACTTTACATTGGTGGTGTCTGACCGGAAAAGCTGTTCAAAAATTATCCGCTGTTCGCCGTCACGGAGAGTGTAGCGGTGAATGATTTCCAAACCTTTGATCAGACCGGATACTGATTTGCCGACAGCCTCAACGACTGCTTCTGTGGAACTTTTACGAACCACCCGCAACTTATATTTATTTTGATAAAGAGTTTTATCGCTCGGAGTATCATAGACCCGGCTTTTGGCAAAGCCGTCGCTGGCTGCCAGTGTGTTGCTCTTGAGTTTGGCTTCGGAAAAACCATGCGCATATTCAAGATTATTTTTCAGAACCTTCAAGCTGGCAAGCCGCCCGCCGGTAGCCGTAATAACTGCCGAAATGCGGTCGTTGGCAATTTTTACAGCATCAGGCATTTCTTCAATTTGTACAGCAGCCGGTAAAGCCGCAGAGGTCAGACAGGCGAGGGCGATGATGGAGAGTTTTTTCATAAATACCCCTATTTTCTTTTTTACTTTGTTTGAATAGTACATATACTATAATTCAGTGTTTAAACAATGCAAACGGCAAGTTGAAGAAAAATTCGTACCTTGCCAGTCAAACCGGCGATCAAAGTTAATTACATATACCCCTGCACTGAAACGAAGACGCAAAGAAATAAACGATTTGATACAGCCATGATATTGACAGGATAAACAATAATAGAAAAGATTTTTTATGTAATTTTTCAAAAAAATAAAATCTTCAAAGATCGCCGCAGACCTTGTGATTCAGAACAGGGTGATAGATCGTACCCGGCGTGAACAAGGCGCGCCAGAGGGGCATTTCCGGCTAAAACATTATGTCGCATAATACATGTTATGTTAAGTGGATTATGGTGAGGTTGTGTGGTTGTTGGTTTTGTAATAATCGCTGTATTAAGTATTTAACAAGTATGTAAACAGTGCCTGTTAATAACTTGTGATTAACTTTTCCGGCTATTTATTGATTTTTTGTTGTTGTAACTCCCGGAGGTCTTTCTATTTCATTTTTTAATAGTTTCTATAATAAGGAAGTTTTGTCAACATTTTTTTAATCGTTAAATATTTGACAAAAGTCTTGGTTGGTGCTATCTTTTGCTCCGAAAAATTACTTGTAAAAAGGTTAGGGTATAAAATGGATCTTTTAGGTTTTTACCGGCAATGTGCCGATCTTGTCCGGCTGGATCTCAAAAAACAGAAAATGCTTTTGCCGCCTGACTCTATTGCAGAGTTGTGCAGTCAGCATCATCGCAAACACCGGGAACTTGCCGCCAAACTTTCCGGAAATGAGTTAAGCAATATTTATGCTTTGCAGAAAGCTTTTCCCCGTTCCGGTACGGTCAATGTTGATTTTAACGCTTTGGAAGCAGCCAAAAAGTTTGCTGCGCAAAAAGCTGCAGCTTTGGCGGTGGTTACTGAAAAACACTTTTATTGCGGCGAACCCAGCATGCTTACCGGTGTAGCTCATCTGGTTGATTTGCCGATCATCCGCTGGGATTTTATTATGGAGCCTTACCAGCTTATGCAGTCCAGGTTGTGGGGCGCGGATGCTGTCCGGATAATTGTTCCCCTGCTCGATCAAATCGAACTTGCGGAACTTTATAAAAAGGCTATGGAGCTTGAACTGGAAATAATTTGGGAGATCCATTCTGCTGCTGATGTTGAGAGAATCTCTGCTTTTGAACAGTCCGGCATACTTTATTGGGAAGGCGAAATGCTTGAGCTTGAGCAGGCGGAAAGTATTGTGAAAAATCTTCCACTTTCCACCCCTGCCCTGTTTAATGGTGATTGTTTTTCTGATAACGATTTGCCGGAAAAGTTGTTTGCCGGAAAAATCACCTTTAAAAATGCTTAATAAGTACAGAATATTATCAAGATAATAGTATTTGTGGATTGACAAAGTGCATTTGCGGCATTATCTTATATA
Source organism: Victivallaceae bacterium (assembly GCA_045585955.1). Classification (GTDB taxonomy): domain Bacteria; phylum Verrucomicrobiota; class Lentisphaeria; order Victivallales; family Victivallaceae; genus SIG78. The sequence continues at coordinate 31,876 of JAZMZK010000018.1, read as the reverse complement.
ATGTATATAACACTGAAAACAATTATTACCAATTTTAGGAGAATAAATCATGGGTAAAACTGCTGCTCAAAAGATCTTTGATGCACACCGCATTGACTCCCCTGCCCCCGGCGTGGCAGTATTGAGTCTTGACCGTGTTTTCTGTCACGAGATCACCACCCCTATTGCTATCAATGATCTGGTTGCCATTGGTCGTGACCGGGTCTTTGACCCCACCAAGATCAAGGCGGTCATCGACCATGTTACCCCAGCTAAAGACTCCAAAACTGCCGAACAGGGCAAAACTTTGCGTGATTGGGCGCGCCGCCACAATATCAAAGACTTTTTTGATATTGGTCACAATGGCGTTTGTCATGCTATTTTTCCGGAAAAAGGCTTTGTCCGTCCCGGTTTTACGGTAATTATGGGCGACTCGCACACCTGTACTCATGGTGCTTTCGGGGCTTTTGCTGCCGGGGTCGGTACTACTGACCTTGAAGTGGGTATCCTCAAAGGTGTCTGCACTATGCGTGAACCTGAAACCATCAAAGTCAACATCACCGGCAAATTGCCGGAAGGCGTTTATGCCAAAGATGTTATTCTTTCGGTCATTAAAACTCTCACTGTCAACGGTGCTACTGACCATGTTATCGAATTTGCCGGTGAAGCTGTCGCCGCCATGAAGATGGATGCCCGCATGACCTTGTGCAATATGGCGATCGAAGCCGGTGGTACTTGCGGTATTTGCTACCCTGACATGGTAACGGTAGATTACCTCTGGCCCTTTATTGCTGACGAATTTGCCAGCAAGGAAGCTGCTCTGGCAGAATACAGCAAGTTCTGCCCCGATGCCGATGCGGTTTACGCCAAAGTTATTGACTTTGATGTAACCACTCTGGAGCCGGTAGTGACTTTCAACTACAAGCCCGATCAAGTTAAAACTGTTCGGGAAATGACCGGAACCCCGGTGGATCAGGTCTACATCGGCAGCTGCACCAACGGTCGGTTGGAAGATTTGCGGATCGCTGCCAGCATCCTCAAAGGCAAAAAAGTCAGCGACAAGGTGCGTGCCGTGGTTTCTCCGGCAACCCCGCTTATCTACCGTCAGGCACTCAAAGAAGGATTGATCGATATATTTATGGAAGCCGGGTTCTGCGTAACCAACCCCACTTGCGGAGCATGTCTTGGTATGAGCAACGGGGTGCTTGCCAACGGTGAAGTTTGTGCCTCCACCACCAACCGTAACTTCAACGGCCGTATGGGTAAAGGCGGCATGGTACATTTGATGAGTCCGGCAACTGCGGCAGCAACTGCCATTGCCGGGGTGATAACCAATTCGCCGCTCTACAAAGGTTGAACTTATTGCTGTAAAGGTATAAAATTATGAAAAACTTTAATGGTAAAATCCTTTTTCTTGACCGTTCTGATATCAATACCGACGAAATCATTCCGGCAAAATATCTGACCGAGCTGACCAAAGCCGCGCTCAAGCCCTACTGCCTGGAAGACCTTTCGCTGGAAGGTTTTGACCCTAAAAAAGATATTGAAGGTAAAGCGGTCATCGTTACCCGTGCAAACTTCGGTTGCGGCTCTTCCCGCGAACATGCTCCGTGGGTGTTGGAGTGCAACAATATCAATCTGGTGATCGCGGTAAACTTTGCCCGCATTTTCCGCCAGAACATGTTCAACTGTGGTTTGGCGGCGATCCAGCTGGATGAAGCAAGCATTGATGATATTTTTGCCAACTTCGCCAACACATCTGCTGAATGTAAAACCGATTTGGAAAAGTTTGAGTTCACTATCAGCAACGACAAGCTGACCAAAGTCTACAAGTTTGAAATTGCTCCTTTTGATTTGGAGCTGGTTAAAGCCGGCGGCTGGGTCGCCTACGCCGATAAAAAATACTGATAAATCTGATCACTGTTTTTTTCTGCCCGGGAGTGCAATGCTTCCGGGCTTTTTTTGTGCTTGAAAAACAGCTTATGTTGACAATATCTGCCATGATTAACGAAAGCAATACAAGCCGCATCCGGCGGTTTGCATGATGCTTTTTTTTAATCATTCACCCAGGAGTATTTATGGTAGATGAGTCATTTATTGCCGCAGAAGCCCCCCCTGATGGCAACGAACCCGTTCCGGAAAAGGGTACTTTACCGGAAGCCCCCCTGCCCCGTCAGGCAGAAATCCAGCAGATGCTTGCCGAAATGAAACAAACGCTGACAGAGTTTATGCAGCAAAGCCGTCCGGAACTGGAAAAAATGCAAACTATACTGCATAATACAGTTCAAGAGCGCGATAATCACGCTGCTGAACTCAAACAAATCAAGGCATCGCAAGCTTTGCAGAACATTGCCGCTGATTACAGCTTTAACGATGTGGAATATCTGGATTTTATTTTGCAGAAAAATAACATTTCCAGCGAAGACCACGAGGCTGTAAAAACATTTATGCGGGAACTTAAAAAGAGCAAGCCGCGATTTTTTGATTTGCAGCTCAAACCCGGAGCCGGCAGTCGTCCCGGAACTTCAGCCGGGAATGTTTTGCCCGGCAGTGAAATCAAGCGCATGGATGCATTGGAAATGCTTATATCCCATGCCCGGGAAATCAATTAAACTAAATATTATTCAACACAAAAGGAGTATTTTTTATGGCTATTTATGCTTACAGTTTTCTCAACAAAAAACGCGATCTTTCTGACATTCTTTCGACCGTGGTAAAAGATGAACCCCGTTTTATTTCCAACTTTACAACCGTTGCTGACGGTACTGCCCAGAAGCATGAATGGCTGGAAGATCAGATTTCCGGCCGCAGTATCAAGCTTTTGAGCATTGAGGGCAATAAAGCCGCCGCCGCTGCTGCTGATATTGCCAAACTCAAGGTCGGAACCTTGCTGGTCGTTCAGAATGATTCGGCACTGTTCCGGGTAACTGAAATCGGCGAAGAATACTTTATGCTGGAACTTGCGGGGGCAAACGGGGCGGAGTTGGATATGCCCGCAGCTGATGCAGTCCTTAATATTGTAAGTTCGCCTATGGCAGAAGGATCGGTAAATGGTGACGGGGAAGCGACCAGTCATTTGAGCAATACCGAATACAACTACATGCAGATTTTTCGCAAAGATATCGTTTTGACCGGTACGGCAATGGCGATCAATGTTTACGGTTCGATAGATAATCAGATCAACCGGCAGACAGCTTTTGCTATGAGTGAACTTGCCCGTGATCTCAACCGGGTAGCTCTCTTTGGTGTGCGCCGTGAACCCAGTGCCGCTATCCGCGGCGAAGCGGGCGGGCTTTACTGTTTTGCCACCGGCAGTGATGCAATGAACATTGATGCCGACGGTTTGGCACTTGACAGTTTTATGGTCAATGATGCCGCACAGAATATCCTTGCTGAAGGCGGCGAACCCATGCAGATATTGTGCAGTCCCGGTCAGGCCAGAGTGCTTTCCAACGAATATAAGCGCTCTTTGCAGGTTTTGCGGAGCGATGAACGGCGCGGCGCTTATGTTGCCACTGTTGTAAACGAAATTTCCGGTAGAGGTATGACGATCATGGCTGATCCTGATGTGCCCGATACCGATGTGTGGGTCATGGATACCACCGGTCTGGGGCTTGCAAGTTTGAAGGGACGCAGCATTACCGATGTGGATGCTACTCCTCAAGGATTTGACGGCGTAAAGCGCATGGCGATCGGCGAACTTACTTTTGAATTCAAAAATGCCAAACAGCGTCTTTGCCGTATTCACAATATCCAGCGCAGCGCAGAGAGTCTTAAAGCGTTGCGGGAAGCCTGATATTTTTCAATAACCAACAACTCCGGAGCGGAAGCAATTCCGAGCCGGAGTTTTTTCAAATAAAATGGAGATTTTTTATGCAAACATCCATGATACAAGTCAAAGAATATTTCAGCTGTCATTTACAGCGCAAGGCATGGCAGCAGCTTTCAGAAGAACAACAGACTGCCGCCGTGAAGATGGCTGAAATAGATATCATGCTGGCAATCGGCAGTAAAACACTTGATATCGGCGATCTGCTGATATTTTGTGCGGTTTGTGAACAAGCGTTGTTTCTGGTAAATAATTCAGAGCAGAATATCCTGAAAAGCGAAAGCATTGAAGGTGTAGGCAAAAGGGAATACTTTGAAAATAAATCTGCATTGGATAATTCCGGCAGGCAACTTTCCCCCCGCAGCGAACTTTTTCTTTCCCGCTTGCCGGGATATAGCTGCAATCGCATAAGCCGCGGCTGAATAAGATAAGGCGTTAAAAATAAAAATCAGCAGTTTGCCGGAATGATTTTTTTTCACCGCAAACTGCTGATTTTATTCATTATGCTGTAAGTGGTCAGCAAATATCAGCGTACTTCAAGCCGCTGGCTGGATTATCGTAATCCTTTTCGGTTTCATAAATTGCACAAGTACTGCCAGCCGAAAACACTCCAAGCTCGTTGTAATAATCACTGACCGCTGTATCAAGATCGTACCGGGAGATTATATTATCTTGGGTGATCTTCATCTTCTTGACCAGTATGGTGTTGGTGCCGTCGGAAATCGTTGTGCCGATTGCTTTATCGTATTGAATATCCAGATAAAATGTATCCTGTTCAAAACAAAGGGTAACTTTTCCACCGGTAAGCTGTTCAACAGTATCATTGCCCCAGTCATTGCAGAAGAAGAAGACATCTTTGCCGCCACCGCCATGCATGGAGTCATTACCGGAACCACCGGCAATAAGGTCATTGCCTTTGCCGCCGACAATCCGGTCGTTTCCGGCATCGCCAAAAAGATTGTTATCGCCTTTGTTTGACCAGATAACATCGTCGCCATCGCCGCCGCGGATAGTCATGCCACTACCGGTGTAAGCGTATGTTTTGCTGGTCATATCAATAATGTCATCGCCAAGACCGGCGCGTATTTCAGTGATATTTGCTATCCGGGACTGCTGCTTGGCAACGCCATCCGGCAGTGAAGAGAATATATCTGCCATAAAGATAGCATCGCCGTTGTCGGTATCGGTAAGATAAATAACATTTTTGTGATCGCCGCAACCATTGAAAATATCATTGAAACGGTTGCGGTAACCGGCAACAACAATCTCGCCAGTACCTGACCAGGAACCTTTTATTCCCTGATGTTCAGCGGCATAACGCTTACTCCATAATGAGTCACTGGTGGCAAAAATAATTGCCGGAACCAAATCTTCAGTAATGGTAATATTCAGACTTTCAGCCGAGTTGTTGCTGCTGACTGTAAGGATCTGGGTATCGCTCCACGCATTGCTGTTGATATAACGCGCCCGGATGTAATGAGTGCCGTTATCCAGATTAAGCGGTGTAAGATCACCGCTGACTTTGATTCGCACCACCTTTTCAAAATCGGCAGTCAAACTGTAGTCAACCAGATACACTGCATCGGTTCCGGGCAGCGGATCAATGGGGCGGGGGCATGGTTGATTGGGCGGCAACGGTTCCGGATCTTCAGACCCCCATATTACCGGAACATCGGTTACTGAAATCTGCACATATTTAACACCATCAATAATACTGGTGGTCATATCATACTCTTTTGCATCGCAAATTGCATTTTGTGTATCAGTTACATAAATTCCGGTATGTTCGCCCTTGCTGTTGATAAGTTCCACAGTAAGCGAGGTATAAAAACTGTCGTCGGTATACGAAGCAACTTTAGAGTAAAAGTTTTCGGCAACTCTTGCCGTTGCCAAAGAAAATACGGCGCCATCGAGTTTATCGGCATTCACCACCAGTCCGCTGCCGTCCAGGTCGAAAAACTCATCAAGCAGTTTGTTATCACTTGCCAAACCGAACTGAATATCGGCATTGTCGGCTTGTACTGTTGCTCCTGGCAGAACATTCAACATACCATAAACAGTAATATATCCTTCAAGGATACCACCATCTTCCGCCTCAAGTGTGGCAGGAGCGCCATACAGAAAATAGTCTGGTTCCATTGTTTCCGGATCAGTATACATACCCTCGGGGTCTTCAAACAGATCCGGTCTTTCCAGATAGATATTTTTTGCCGTACCATTGCGTTCCAGCTTAATGATACTGTTAAAGTCCATGCGGGCATCTTCCAGTCTGCCGGTATTTTTTACATAAATTACCTGGGTATGCACCGGTGCGCCGTCATTAAAGACATCTCCGGCGTAAATGTAAGAATTTTTTGTTTCTACATTTTTCGCAATACTGCTGCTGTGGATCGTCAGCGTGCTGCTGCAGGTCATCAGCAGGTCAATAGCTTGAGCTCCATAATAGAGCTCAAGATCATTTTTATTCCACTGTCCAACCAGCGTAAATCCGGAAAGGACTCCATTGCTGTAAGTAAAATCACGACTGTAAAGTGCTTCCGAAACATAAAAGCCACCGTAACTGACAGAACCGACCACAACGGTATCATCGTCGGTGCCGAGTATGCCGTCAGTGAAGTTTATCATACTGGAGCGCTCCGCAGATACAGTTACCGTTGCTCCGCTTTCAATATTCAACAAGCCGCCGGATTTGAGCGTGGCATTCAGCTTGCTGCCTTCTTTGGCTATAATTTCAGTGCCATTGTTCGCCAGAATATGCGAGGTTCTGGAACTTGATGTGTTTTTATACACAACCGCCTTGCCCCCCATGAAATCGTTGGTAACGCCGAGAAGCAACGGTTGTTTGGCATTAATTGCACTGGTCATGATATAATTATCAGTGGAATATCTGTCAGAAAATACAGCAATACATTTATCTTTCGGCGTGTCAGTAACCTGATCGTAAAGATTTTCGGTATTGAAAACCACGGTTGTTGCCGCAAGAACTGTATAAACTGAATTATTAAATTCGTAAGTACCATTCCAATCCATGCGACATCCGGTACGGTAATTGTCGTCAAAGATGATTTCATCCTGATCGGAGTAACCGTAAACAGTGATGGTGTGGGCTTCGCCATTGGTTGCGATCAAATGAACAAGCAGCGGACGACCGGCATCAATTTCGGCTTTCAAATCTTCAAAAGTAAATTTGCCTTTGCCACCTGATTTGTAAGTTGCTGTATCGCACAGTGTAGTGCCGGTAGCCTCCCGGTTCAGCTCATAACCGCGCGATTCAGCGTACAGCGACAAGCCGTAAAGAAAGTCCGAATAATAAAGCTCCAGAGTTTTGCCGTTAACCGTGTAAGTTTCATTGCTTGAAGTAATACTGTCAAGCGTATAATCGTACCAAACCGAAGTAAGTTTATCTTCATTGTCGCGGCCGTACTGACCGGTACCGATATAATCCGCCAGAGAATCAAAGTCTTCAGTATTAAGTATATCCCAACTGTTAAAAGAATAATCGAATTCCACCTGTTTATCAGGATTCTGGTAAAAGCGGTCAATGTACCCGGTGGAAGCAATAAAGTTTGCCAGCGTGCTGGGATCGCTCATGTCATAGATATTGCCGTCCGGCGAAGTGCCGCGCGAATCAATATCCAACACCCCGCCGATCAAAGTGGACATATCTTTATTACTATGCCCGTAAATATCGTAGTAAGCAAGCAGTATACCGAGAGCGGTGGCGGTACAGCCGTACATGTATTCAGCTTCGATAAATCCAGTGGCTGAAGTTTTTAAACAGGTATCTTCAGCTTCAAGCTCAATGATAGCTCCGGCAGAAATCCGTCCTGAATTATTCTTCTCCAACTCGTCGTTACTCATTTCAAGACCCCTTTTTTAAATGATTAAAGTATACGAATCAAGAAAATGCAGAGTTTTTTACCAAACAAAATTCCCCGCGGAAAGTAATCTAATACATCATTTTTGTTTTGTCAATTTTTTTTTATAAAAAAATACATTATTATTGGCAGCTGCATATTGTTGCTACTTATTTATTTCTTCATAACAGGCGGCAAAACCTGCCCACTTCCAATCTTTTGCCTGTTCTCCGGCGGAAACCGTTATGTGCACACCATGCCCGCCAAGATGTACAGCATTTACCGAATTAGCATGTATGGGCGTGGAGCCGGTTTTCTGCGAAAGGTGGGCAGCCCAACTTCCCGGAGCATCGTGGATGATCATAGCATTGGGGTTATCCCGCCCGATGAGTCTTCTGCCGATACCGTTGCCGGAGCTGTCTTTAAGGTCGTAACCGGAAATGGTTTCCGTTTCCTCCGCCGCCTGCTGCGGTGAGTGATATAAGAATATATACGATGTATTCACATAATAACCTTCTTCAGCGGAAGTTGTGCCGAAAAGCACGCTGTCGCTGGGGCAGCGGAAGTTGGGTTCAATATCAGTTTTCTTGAGGTTGGTCGCATCTGCCGAGGGCATAAAGCCCATGTAGCCGCCGCAGACCAGCAAATTGGGTACGGCGTGACGCCCGCTGATGATCCGGCAGGAGCTGCCGTAACCGCACATGCGAGCCATCTCTTTTTCGGTACTGTGATGATATGATACGGCAATGGTACCTTTATGATCGTTGGCGTAAAGATACTGCGCAAGCCAGAGATTCTTCAGTTTGGATAAACAAACCGTACTCCGGGCCTTTTCCCGTGCCGCCGAAAGCGCCGGTAAAAGCATAGCTGCCAATATAGCAATAATGGCAATTACAACCAACAATTCAATAAGAGTAAAACAATTCAGTTTTTTCATAGCCCACCAACCTTACTTTGGTTTGAGTGAATATAACATAAAATTCAGATTTGTCAAATTTTATTTGGCTTTGTACCACTTGGGTATGCCCCGTTTGCGTAATTTTTCAATAAGTTGCTTACGGTGTTCGATTATCCACTTTGCAGTATTGTTCAATCCCGGATCGCTGTAAGGGGTTCCCGCTGTGGAATCCTTAATGATATGCAGTTCTTTCTCCGGCAGAGAGTCCATGGTTTTGCCAATGCCTTTTCCGGCGAGAGTACCACCCCTTTTACGCCCGAAAGACGGGGTTTCGCTGATACTGAATCCCACTTTGAACAACCCACCCCGCACGCTGGGTGCACTGCTGTAAGTCAGCAGCAGCGAATTGCGGTTTTTCATAATTCTGTAACACTCTTGAAGGAACTGCCAACTCCATAATTCCGGATTTACTTCCGAAGAAAAGACATCCAGCCAAACCAGATCAAAGTGATTTTCCGGCAAAGTTTGTACAGATTTTCTGCCATCATCCAGCAACAGCGTTATTTTACTGTTTTCATAAACTGCAACATGTTTCTGCAAAAGCTGTTCCAATATATCACGCCGCCAATCGTCTGCGGGGTAAAGAGTGGCGGCAGCCCGGAGAGTGCGTTCATCATTTTCCAGCGAAACTATCTCCAGAAAACTTGCCGGAACTTGCTTTGCACAGTTTATTGCCGCAAAGGCGTTGCCGCCCAAGCCGAAACCAATATCCAGTAAACGCACTGGCTGATTTCCCTTTGCCGCAAGCTCCAATCGCTGCAAAAGTTCCGATGGTTCAGCAAATTTCTTTTCCGCCTCGCTCCCTGCCCCGGCAAGCGAGTGAAAATGCTGTTTGTAAGTCGGGTGATAAAGTGTAGGTGTGCCATCGGCTGTACGGGTAGTAATAAATCCACCCACTTGAGCATTATTGTCATAAAAATATTGCTCAAAAAAACTTAAAAACTGCCCCTTTTTCATCCACCACTTGGGGGCTTCCAGCTGATTATCACCGGCATCAGCCATCAACCTCATCAAAAGCCAGTTTTCCGGCAACTCTTGCAGAAAAGCTTTTAATCCGGCAGCGTATTCATATTCATTCAAGGGCGATATATAACTGGGATTTTCGCCGAAACGGCGGGCGAGCACGGTATTTTTCAGCACCATAAGTTGATGTATTTTTACCGCACACAAAGGCAGTTTTGCCGCTGCTTGAGCTGTATTGAGCCAATCTTCCAAACTTTCTCCGGGCAAACCAAGTATAAAATGCCCCACGATATTTATATTGCGGGCGGCAAGTTTGGCGCACGCTTCCTGTACCGCCGCAAAATCATGCCCCCGGTTGATCTCCTGCAAAGTTTTGTCGCAAGCGGTTTGAATGCCCAGCTCAATAAAGACTTCGTACCGGGTATTGAGTTCTGCCAGATAAGCCAAAACATCATCCGGTAATGCATCCGGGCGGGTGGAGATTATAACAACTTTGAATTTGGCTGATTGCAAAACTTCTTCATAGAGCTGCCGCAGTTTTTCCACCGGGGCGTTGGTCGAAGTAAAACTCTGAAAATACGCTATATATGAGTCATGCCTGCCGTAACGATTGTTTACATACTCTATACCCCGTCTGACTTGTTCCGGCAAAGCCAGTCCGGTTCGGGCAAGATGCCGGGCGCGGGCTCCATCTTCCGAACAGAATATGCACCCCGGTCCAAAGCCTCCGTTGGCACGGTTGGGGCACCCCAAGGCAAGATCGATGGGGATCCGTTGCAGGGGAGAATTATATTTTTCCTTTAAATATTCGCTGAAATGTAACAATCGCTTCATAAGTTTTGTCTAATATAATGGAGAATTATTGTTTAGTGATAATATAACCGACAAATCAGAAAGTTCAAAATTACGGGAGTTTTTTATGCAGATAATAATTGCCGGCGGCGGCCCCGCAGCAGTCGAAGCAGCCTTTGCCATCCGCCAATACGATCAAGTCAGCACTATTGACCTTTATACCGGAGAAAATGTTTTGCCATACCGCCGGACTTTATTGCCGGAAGTTTTAGCGGGCGCTATGCCTTTTGAGCGGCTGTTGATATATCCGGAAGAGTTTTACCGGCAAAACAGAATAAATATCCATTTATCACAAAGCGTGGTCAAGGTCAGTAAAAACAGTCAAACTGTAACATTACAGGATAACACGGTATTGAAGTTTGACCGCTTACTGTTGGCAATCGGCAAACAAAGCCGCAAACTGTCAGCACCGCCGGATGTTGCCGGAAAGATATTTTCTTTACATGGCAATAACGATCTGAAAGCTATTGAAAAACAAATAAAACCTGCCGCCAAAGTTCTGATAGTTGGCGGTGGAATACTTGGTTTGGAGATAGCTTCGGCTTTGCTGAAAAGAAAGCTCAAAGTCCATATCATTGAACAGCACAACACCATTTTACACGGAATACTTGATGAATCATCGGCATTGTTTTTACAGAAAAAACTCCTGGAAGATAAAAATTTAACGCTTCATACCGCATGCAATATACAGGAATTTATTACCTCGAATGAACTGAAATGCCGCTTGAACGATCAAGCAGGCACTGTGATTGAAGCTGATTTTATAATCAGTGCTATCGGTTTGGAAAACGCTTGCGACTTGGGTTTTGAGCTTGAAGTAAATAATTCTATGCAAGTAAAAGATTGCAAGAATATTTACGCAGCCGGGGATTGTGCCGCTATCGACGGTAAACCCAACCGGTATTACAAGAGTGCGTGTATGCAAGGCCGGATCGCCGGAAAAAACATTGCCGGTTTATTTGAGGAGTATACCCCCCTGCCCGACGAATGCCGCAGTAAAATCAACGATTATCCGCTTTATGTTGCCGGAATAACTGATCGGGAAAATTTGGAGTCCAACTGTCAGGAAGACGATAAATCACTGAAAAAGCTCTTTTATTGTCAGGATAAATTAGTTGGTTGTATACAGCTTGGCAACACTCAAGATGCTGGCGAACTGTACTCAATAATACGGAAAAATCTCACTTCTTGAGTTTTTCTCTTTGAGCTTTTTTATAATCCATCCACTTGTCGCGCAAAAATTTGCCCCGGGCAAAGAGTTCTTCAAAGCGGTCAAAGTCGCCGCTTTCTATGCTGCTGACGATTTCGTGGTAGATATGTTCACATTTTCTGGCAGCGGCAACCACGGCACTTTGATTGTTTTCGATGATCTCCCGCCACATGACCGGCGAGCTGGATGCGATACGCGAGGTATCCCGAAAACCGGTGGCACAGCCGTTGTACCGCAATGATTCCTCTTCCGCACTGCGACAATCCAGTACCGAAAGGGTCAATGCCAACGCCAGCAAATGCGATATGTGGCTGGTGTGGGCTACCAGATCGTCATGCACATCAGGCGTAATGCGTTTAACTCTGGCAATGTTGAGCAAGTGCCAGAATTTTTCCACGACATCCAAGGCAGCCGGATTGCTTTTATCGGTGTAAGTTACAAAGATTTCTGCATTGTCATAAAGTTCGGCAAATGCCGCTTCGCAGCCGTTTTTTTCGGTTCCGGCCATAGGGTGCGAACCTACAAAATATACGCCGTAGGGGTCAAGAACTGATTCTCCCGCCGCCACGATCACGCCCTTATCGCTGCCAATATCTGTAACAATAGAACCGGGTCTGAATTCATGTGCATGATCGTTTATAAATTGCGAAATTGCCGGGATCGGCAGGCAAAGTATGGTAATATCGGCTTTTTTCAGAATATCAGCAACATTTTCAGCTGTTTCATCTATAACATCATGTTCCATGCACCATGCACGGGTTTCGCTGCGGCGCGCCCAGCCCAGACGACGGATACCGCTTGATTTTAACGCCAATGCTAAAGAAGCACCCAGCAGTCCCAAGCCGATAACTGCTGCATTCTTGATGAGCGGAGATTTCATACTTGTTTACTTGAAAGAATACTGAAAAAACAATGCCAGCAGTATCGCTGCCAGCAAAGTAATGCTCCCGGCATGGATCGCTGCCAGACGGAAACGCAATTTGTGGGTGAACCGGGGTATAAGCAATCTGCCCAGAGCACAAATGCTCCAGATCCAACCCAACAGAATAAGCTCATGCAAGCCGTTGTGCGGATTCTTCGCAAAGCTCCAGTTATACTTATACATTACCAACCAGACGATCAAGGGCAGAAAAAATGCAATAAGATCGGCACGGAAAAGCGGCATAGCCGCCGAGCGTTTAGCAATCAGCCAAATCAGAATCGCCAGTATTCCCCCAGGCAGATACCCGATAGCAAAGGCTGCAAGCAAATCAAAGAATACAGATGTTGTTCCCATAAAAAACCTGAATTTTGTTGCGAAAAAAAATATTTTGCATATAATATATTACTTTTTTTGATAAAATGCAACAAAGAATGGGCAATTTTTTTTATTGAGGCTATATTAAAAGTATAAAAAACAGCAAACATAACAAATAAAGGTAGGTTTTTTATGCAAAAGATAATGCTCAGTGGCAAGATCCATCTTGCCCGGATAACTGCTTGTGAACTGGATTATGAAGGCTCTCTGGAAATCGATCCGGCAATTCTGGATGAAGCCGGGATATTGCCTTACGAAAAAATTCTGGTGGTAAACCGCAACAATGGTGAACGCCTGGAAACCTATGCGATCCCGGGCAAAGTAAACAGCAAAGTATTTTGCCTGAATGGCCCGGCTGCCCACAAAGGAAATGTGGGGGATGTTATAACTATTATGGCATTTTCAGTCTACGAGGAAAAAGAAGCTCTTACTTACGAACCCAAAGTTGTAGTGCTCAACGAAAATAACGATATTATCCAGCGTAAAGGCCGTCGCCGGGATTGAGATATATAAAAACGGTATTTTTTTTGCAATTTTGCGGTTTCGGCGGTATATTGTCCGAATAAGTGATAAAAATGGAGCTGTAATGCAAAAAAGAGTAATAATTTTATTTACAATAGCGTTGATGCTGTTTATGCCGGGGCGTTTTACCCCCCGGGCAGTTGCTTTTGAACCGATTACAGTTGCATTGCTTGCTCCGGTTGCGCTGAAAGTTTACGAAGCGGCAGAGCCGCGATTAGTCAAAGGCGCTGCTGCCGGCGGGCGTAAAATGATCCAGATAGGCGGAAATCTGCTGGAATTTTTTCTGCTGCCGTGGGGAGCAATACAAGTAACATTAGGTGCTCCGTTCGGTTTTTTCAGCAGTGGTGTAAACAATATAGTCCGGGGATCGATCGCTCCGGTGAAGATGGTCGGCAATATGCTGGTACTGCCATTCTCGCTTTTTGGCGTGAATTTGTAAGAGGAGCCGGGAGGTGCGCTTTATGGCCTACCGTCATAAACCCGGGGTGTACGACCCCAAATTCAAAACCAATCAGCAGCGGCGTGAACTCGAAGAGCTTATGGGTGAATGGTATGGCAGGAAATTTGCTGCTTCAGAGATCACCAAATGTACCGACAGTGCAGTCCCGATAACTGATTTGATGGATAAAGTCCTGGATAAGTTTCTGAATAAAAACGCTATGCAGACTTTGACTCTACAGGAAAACTGGGATCAGATAGCCGGTATTCCGCTGAATAAATTCACCGCATTAGCTGCTGTAAAAGAAAATAAAGCCTTTGTAGAAGTTAAACACCCTGCATTTTTGGCAGAATTGCGCCGCCAGGGGAATGACAGGGTTTTGCTGCAAAAAATAGCAAGCGCCTGTCCGGAGCTTGAGATAAACGAGATAGTTTTTGTACCGGCTGGTCAATATCGACCGGACAATGAATAACATTTTCAGTTGGGAGATCATATATTATGGAAATTATAATTCAGCCGACCGAGCAAGCTGCTGTAAAACTCACAGCACGCTTACTGGCAGATGCGTTGCGGAAAAATCCGGAAATGGTATTCGGTTTAGCAACCGGAGCAACGATGGAAGCTGTTTACGCCGAACTTGTCAGAATGTACCGCGAAGAAAAGTTGGATTTTGCCAATGCAAAAACCTTTAATCTTGATGAGTATATCGGACTGCCTGCCGAAGATAAAAACTCTTACCGGTATTATATGGATACCCACCTTTTTAACCATATAAATATTAAAAAAGCCAACACTCATCTGCCCAACGGTATGACCGATGATGTTGCCGGTGAAGGAGCCCGTTACGAAGCTGCGATCAAAGCATCCGGCGGTATTGATCTGCAATTACTGGGGATCGGGCAGGATGGGCATATCGGCTTCAACGAACCTTTGTCGTCGCTGCGCTCCCGCACCCGGGATAAATCACTTACGCCTCTTACGCTCAAGCAGAACGGTATATACTTTGATCCGCCGGAAAGCATGCCCCGCCGCGCCTTTACCATGGGTGTAGGCACTATTCTGGAAGCCCGGAGGATCGTTATGCTGGTAACCGGTGAGCGTAAAGCCCAAATCATAGCCAAAGCTATTGAAGGCCCTGTATCAAGTATGGTTACAGCGTCAGCAATACAATTCCACACCAATGTTGTAGTTATTCTTGACGAAGCTGCGGCAAGCAAGCTTGAAGGCAAGGATTATTATAATTGGAGCTTCAACAATGAGCCTTGCTGGGAACCTTACCGGTAAGTATAACGGGAAATAATTGCGTTTTATGGCACTGATACCGGAAAGCGTAATAGCAGAAGTCATCCAGCGGAGCAATATCGTTGAGGTGATCAACTCCTATGTGCCATTGAAAAAGGCTGGCAACGGCAGCTGGAAAGCGTGTTGTCCTTTTCATCAGGAGAAGACACCATCCTTTCATGTAAGCGAAACTAAACAGCTTTTCTATTGTTTTGGCTGTCAGAAAGGCGGCGATGTAGTCAAATTCATGCGCGAATACTTGAATTTGGACTATGTGGAAACCATCCGGCAGCTGGCGCAGCGCTGTGGTGTGCACATTCCGGAAAATGTAAGCCCGGAAGAAGAACAGGCATACAGGCGGAAAAGGTCGGAAGCTGGCAGATTGTATGATTTGCACGAAGCGCTTGCAACCTTTTACCGGCAGGAGCTTTTGAATAACCCCAATTCACCCGTAGCTGAATACTTTGCAAGTCGCAGTATTCCCGCTGAATACGCTGAAAAATTCCGGATCGGAGCTGCTCCTGACAGTTGGGATGCAAGTATAAGTTTTCTGAAAAAATCCGGTTTTACCGAACAGGAGATCGTTTCAGCTGGTGTAGCAATCGAAAAATCTCCCGGCGGCAGGATATACGACCGTTTCCGCAACCGGCTGGTTTTTTCCATTACCGACGAAAATAACCGGGTCATCGGCTTCAGTGCCCGGATAATCGTTAAAGATGATAATTCCCCCAAATATGTCAACAGCCCGGAAACGCCGATTTTCCACAAAGGCAGTATTCTCTATGGGCTTGCTCAAGCCCGGGATTCCATACGCCGCAACAAGTTTGCCATTGTATGCGAAGGCCAGTTGGATACCATTGCCCTGCACCGTGCGGGGTTGGATATGGCAGTAGCGCCCCAAGGGTTGGCGTTTCGCAGCGAACAGGCGGAGCTTTTGAAGCGGTATACTGATAAACTATATTTGTGTTTCGACTCCGATGCCGCCGGTCAGCAAGGTACATTGCGGGTGTTGGAGTTTCTGCTGCCGATGAACTTTGAAATCTATTCATTTAACATAGCTGGCGGAAAAGATCCGGATGAAATCATGCGGACTCAAGGTGCAGAAATTTTGCACGAAGCATTGAAAAACGCCCTGCCTTTGACCAGAATCATCCTGACCGGATTGCAGAAGAGTTTTGATTTAACGACCCCAAATGGAAAAGTAAGTGCTGCGGAACAGGCAGTAAAGCTGCTGGGAACAGTCCCCAACCCCATGTTGAGGGAAGCGTACTTCGAAGAAATCGCCTCTACTTTGAGGCTGCCGATCAACCGTTTGTTTGAATTTCACCGCAAACAGAGGAACTTTTCTGCCAATAATTATGCAGCTGTTCAAGGGCAAAACCCGCAGCCGGCGAGTCAGATTCCGGAGCAATACAACGATATGCGGCCAGAAAATATCCGCCATGCTGAAGCATCGCTGTTGCTGCTGGCACTTCATTCAGCGGATGGCCCCCGTTTGATTGCCGAAAAACTTGACGAATCTCTGTTGAGTGATTCACCTACCGCAAGAGTTTTGAAAGAATTGATGAATATGGCGTTGAATGGAGAATGGTTTACCGGTTCGGAGCTGCTCAATCATCTGCCGGATGATCTGGCTCAAATGGCGGATGTGGTAAAAATGCTTATGGCTGATGACAGTTCTCTGACCGATGCTCAAGCCCGGCAGATATTGCAAGACTGCCCGGCGGAACTGCGTAAAACATATTTGCAGCGTAAACGGCAGGAACTACTGTACGAATTGCGGGAAACTAAAGATGTTGTAAAGCAAATCACAATCCTTGAAGAGTTGAAAAAATTACGGGATAACCCCATTTAACAAAGAGGTTTTAACTATGAAAAGTTACGAAGAACGGCTCAAGTGGTTCCACGAAGCAAGATTGGGTATTTATGTGCATTTCGGCTTGTACAGTTTGCTGGAACGCGGCGAATGGACGATGTATTCCGAACGCATTGCACCCAAAGATTACGATTATCTGGCAGATTTGTTCGCCCCCCGCCCCGGCGCAGCGGCTGAATGGTGCCGCATAGCCAAGGCTGCCGGAGCCAAGTATATAGTTTTGACCACCCGTCACCATGAGGGTTTTTCGCTGTTCGACAGTAAATACTCCGACTTTACCAGCGCAAAACGCGGCTGCAAGCGGGATATCGTGCGGGAATATGTGGATGCAGCCCGTGCTGAAGGCTTGAAAGTTGGCTTGTACTATTCGCTTTTAGACTGGCGTTATCCCGGATATTTTAATCCGGAAAAGTATCCGGAAAATAAGGAAGCATTGGTGGAATATGTCCACAATCAGGTGCGGGAACTGATGACCAATTACGGTGAAATAGCTCTGTTGGAATACGATGGCGGATGGATGGCGGACTTGAATCCCGATAAAGAGTACCAGATCAATTTCTGGCGTGCCAGAGAGTTGAACGCCATGGTTCGCAGTTTGCAGCCGGATATCATCATCAACAACCGTTCCGGTTTGCCTGAAGATCTTGATACGCCCGAACAGGTGATCAAAGCCGCAGTTCCCGGTCGGGGCTGCGAAAGCTGCATGTGTATCGGCGACAGCTGCTGCTGGGGCTATACCCGAAACAACCCCAATTGGAAGACCTCCACCCAGCTCATTCAGCATTTGGTCAATGCCGCTCAAGGCGAAGCCAATTACCTTTTGAACATCGGCCCCATGCCCGACGGCAGAGTGCGTACCGAAGAAGCCGACCGCCTGACCGACATCGGTGCGTGGATGAAGAAACACGAAAAAGCTATTCGCAACAGCCAACGCTGCGAACTTATCGGCTCTTCCCAGCCGGGCGTGGTCGATTTGAATCTGCAAGGCCCCTGGACAAGACAGGGCAAAATTGGTTACTGGCACTTGTTCCGCTATCCCGGCACTGTGGCAACCGCAGTTCGGGTAGATACCCCTCCTGTAAGTGCAAAAGTGCTGGCAACCGGCGAATCGCTGGAAGTAACTTACGACAAAAAGGCTGGTAAAATGCAGATCAAAGGCTTGCCGGTATTGCCGCCGGATCGCCACTGCACAGTGATTGAAGTGGAGTTTGAAGATATTCCCAAATTGCAGGCCGAGCCGGATCTGGCAGAGTGGATCGTCCGCTGAAATAATCACTCTTGAAATACAAAAAAAACATCATCAATGATGAAAAACTCTTCATTGGTGATGTTTTTTGTAAAAAATCACAAGCAGTAGCAAGAAAAAAAACTTGCCACAAATTCTATTCGGGTATAATTTATCCGCAGAGAGAGAAATCTAATTATTAAATCTTAAATCATTCATCATTGATGAATAATATGGAGTGTTAGAGTTATGGCTATTATGACCCGTGATTTCAATGCGGTGGACCTTTCGGATCCCAAGGCAGCGGCATTGGCAGTAAAACGCAAGGCGTTGGAGTTGGGAGCAGATGCCGTGGGCATCGGCAACATTGACCGCTGGGAAGGCGCCCCCTTGCAGATGGATCCCAAACAGATCATGCCGGAGTGCAAAAGCATTATCGGTATGGTCTTCCGGGTGGAACGGGGCAGTTTGCGGGGTGTGGAAGAAGGTACCTACATGAGCAACTACTCGGCTATGGGGTACGGCGGTATTACTTACCTCTATATGCCTATGACCGTTATCAATTTGAGCAAATTTATCGAAGATCAGGGTTACGAAGCGATCCCCATGGGGCATCAGAGCGACTGGCGCGGTATTGACAACGAAGGTTATGCCTTACCCAAATTCAGCCGCCCTGCCCGTCCGGGGCAGGCACAGCCGGATGTAATGATCCAACTGCGTATAGCTGCCTATCTCTGCGGTTTGGGCGAAATCGGATTCAGCAAGATGTTCCTGAGCCCCCAGTTCGGCCCCCGCTGCCGGGTGGGGATCATTATGACCGATGTGGAGCTGGAACCCGATCCGATATATGATGGCCCACAGCTTTGCAACCGCTGTATGGCTTGCGTAAAAGCGTGCCCGGCACAGGCTTTTTCCACAGAAAAAACAGTCAAAGTAAAACTTGCCGGTCACGATGTGGAGTGGTCAGATCTGGATATGGCAAAATGCAGTTACGCTTTCCGTGGTTGCAAAGACAGCGGCGTGGTGCAGGAAGATCCCTACAATCCTCCCAGCCCCACATCAGTTCCCGGTGAATGGTCGCCCTTTTATCATAAGCCCAAAAACTTATATAAAACCGGTCAGGCGGTCTGC
Source organism: Victivallaceae bacterium (assembly GCA_045585955.1). Classification (GTDB taxonomy): domain Bacteria; phylum Verrucomicrobiota; class Lentisphaeria; order Victivallales; family Victivallaceae; genus SIG78. The sequence goes on along the minus strand of JAZMZK010000018.1, from coordinate 12,457 downwards.
GGATCCCGGGGCTGTACCCGGGCATGCATGATAAGTTTGGAAAGCCGTGGGGTTTTGCAGAATACCTTCAAGGAAAAATTCCGCCGCCGTCCGGTTTGGAACATTGATTGGTCAACTCCGCCGGAATATGCCCCCGGCACAAAGTTCCGCAACAGTGACGATGAAGGTATCGACTGATAGCTTTTGAGGTAAAAAAAAATATGCCCGGATCTGAACTGGTACAATCACTTTTGCGTGGTCTGGAACTGCTGCAAATAGCTGCGGCAGCTCCGGAAGGCTTGACTTTATCCGAAATATCCGATAAAGCCAAACTGCAAAAGAGTACAGCATATAATCTTTTGCGAACACTTTGTGCCAAAGGTTTTCTGGAAAAAACATCAGATAATCGTTTTGTAAAGGGCATAGCCTTGACTGCATTGGTTTCAGGCGGCAAAGATGCGTTGTTGCTGGAAAAAGCGGCACGGGCATTGCAAATCATGCAGGAGAAAAACCCGGAAGCAGTTTTGATTTTTACAGCGTTGGAAAATGGCGTAGCTAAAGTAAAATTGCGTTTTTCCCCCGACCGCCCCGGCGAATTGCAGTGGTGGTCAAACCGCCATTTTCCACCGTATTTATCCGTTACAGCATTGGCACTGCAAGCCGCCAACCCGGAACAATCCGCACTTATTGAAGAACAGTACCCCTTTGAAGAGTACGGCGAAGCCATCTGGGGCAATGAAGAGATTTTTCAGGAAGAACTGGCAAAAATTCTCCATCGCGGCTACTGCTGGAAACAAAAATCCCAGCAGATAGCAGTGGCGTTTATTCTGCCGGAAGGGTTTGTTTTAGGTGTAAGTATAGTTAAAGATAAAAATACTGTTGAACCGGCAAAACTGTTGGAAACACTTTCTCTGGCAGCGGAAGAGTTTAAGAGTCAGGTCTGGCAATCAAAAGGTATATGAGTATGAAGTTTGCCGTGGGATTTCAATACCGCAGCAGTGGAGAACTGTTTTCAGAAATGGTCGCTGATTATCAGAGCCATATAAAAGAAGTCTATTTTGCTCCGCCGGGGTTTGCTTCCGGCAGGCCCGATGCGTCACAATTCAATGAAGAAGCGTTGGCGCAGTTGGTTTACGAGCTGAAAAATCTCCGCAAAATGAATATAGCTCTTGATTTGCTTTTAAACGGTAACTGTTACGGCAGCCACGCTATATCTCTGGATTTTCGCACCCGGATAATTACCATGCTGGAATGGTTTGACAGTGAAGAGCTGCTGCCGGAAGTCATCACCACCACCTCTCCATTTGTTGCCGATACCGTAAAAAAGCGTTACAAGAATATTGAAGTTCGTGCATCAGTAAATATGCGTATAGATTCACTGAACGCCATGGAGTATTTAGCCGATAATTTTGACAGTTTTTACTTGCGGCGGGATCTTCAGCGGGATCTGCCCACCGTCGCACTCTTTGCCGACTGGTGCAAAAAACATGACAAAAAACTTTGCATACTTGCCAACAGCGGCTGTTTGCGGAATTGCCCTTATCAGACCTTCCACGATAATCTGGTAGCACACGACAGCGAATTACGCCAAGTGGAGAATGTCAAAGATTTCATACCGCATTTGTGCTGGAGCCGCTGCCAAGCCGGCAATGACCTCAAAGACTTTCTACGCTCAAGCTGGATCCGTCCGGAAGATGTAAAACGCTATGAACCCTATTGCAACTTAATGAAACTTGCCACCCGGCAGCACAGCAATCCAAGATTGGTTATGGCGGCATATTGCAGCGGCAATTTTGACGGCAATGTGTTGGATTTGACCGAACCGTGTTTTTCTGAAGCACACGCCCCGAAAATTCTGGATAACCGCTTGCTGGATAATGTTGAGTTACCCGGTAAATGCGGCAGCTTCTGCACTGATTGCGGCAAGTGTGATAAAATCTTAAAACAGGCAGTCCGTTCACTTCTTTGAGCGGCGGCGACTGAATTTTTTCGATTTTTTCAACGGCAAAAGGCGCTCCCACTGCGAATAATTGCAGGAGCTTTCCAATTTTTCTTCATCGTTGTCGGGTAATGCGGAAAAGAAATCCAGCCCGGTAACTCTCTCCACAGCATCAACTGTCACAGCAAAACTGGCAATGTTTTCTTTGAGTTCGCTGTTCGGAAGAATAAAACCGATAGCTTTGGGGCTGGCAGCATTGGCATCCAAGATAACTTTGTAGTATTTATCCGGCACCGCAACTTTATTTTTGCCGATAGTTATACAGGGCATACCGGGATCAAATATCGGGCCGGTAACGACATAGATCGCCCCGCACCCGACAGCAAAGTGGCGGATGTTTTCTTCCAGATCTTTCCAGATACCCCGGTTGAACTCCGGCCGCTGGGGCGACATATTGGACATATAAAAACTTTCACTCATAGCCTGAAGCGAAAAACTCATATCCGCAGCCGGAGCCAGATGCCCACGGTCAAAGTAAGACTTTTTGTAATCTTCAGGAGCTGCCGAACCGGTAGAAATGGCTTCATCGCTGCGGAAATCACCGGAACGCCGGGCCTTTTTACTGTTGACTTCATCGGCAGTAAGTTTGTAAGTCACCCACAAGGGCTGCTCATATTTTTCGGAATAGCCCAAAGCATAGCCCATACGGTCAAGGATAACATCACAGTTAAAAGTAGGTACCCCCATAGAAAGATTATCGTAAGGTGTTTTGCTTAAATCAGCAGTGTTTTTGATGGTAATAACCGGCTTGGGGGCAAGTTTATCGCCCACGGCAGCTTTCCCGGCAGAAACATTTTTATATTGCTTGCGGATAAACTCCCGATACGCAGTAATATTATTTTGCAGGATAGTGTGCAAGCCGTAAAGCGCCAGCAGATAAACTATGGTGCAACGGGCAAACTTGATGAAAAATCCGGACTTTCCTGCCGGAGCTTTCTTTTTAGCCGGTGAAGAGCTTTTTTTCATAATTCAACCTTGTCCTTACTTACGGGGTTTGCGTTTGGGAACCGGGGCTGTACGCCGTTTTTTGCGGCGGTGGTAACAATGTTGTACTGGTTCTTCATAAAAAATAGCATCATCATCCACCGAATCCGCACTGTTTTCAGCCGCAGCATCCGCAGCAGCAGCTTCTCCCTTTTCCGGCAAGGTCATAAATCTGCCCACAATAAGCGTAAGCTCAAACAACAGATAGGTGGGGATCCCCAGCATAAGCTGACTTATTACATCCGGCGGAGTCAGAAATGCTGCCAGAATCAATATAACCACCACCACCAGCGGCCGCTGTTTCTGCAAAGTTTTCAGCTCGATCAAACCGGCCTTCAAAAGTGCCAGCAAAACAATGGGCAGCTCAAACATTGCTCCAAACGCCAGCACCACGGTCATCAGCAGCCCCACAAAGTTATTCAACCCGATCAGCGGAGTCAACCCTTCCCGGGCAAAAGAGAGCGAAAATTTGACCAATAGCGGCATCACACCAAAAACGCCCAACGCCGCCCCCGAGCAAAACAAAAACCATGCCGCAATAGCCCCGATCAGCAAAAAACGCCGCTCTTTAAGGTAAAGAGCGGGGGCCAGAAAGACCCAGAACCGCCAGAAATAAAGCGGTAAACCGGCGGCAAACGCCAACAGCATGCCACTTTTAAGCTCAACGATAAATGGCTCCATCAAGGTAAAATAGCGCAAATCAAAACTGCCTCCGGAGTTTTTGGCAGCACTGCTTGCTGTTGCTTGCAGATACCCCAGAAAATCCGGCGCAAAATACCACGCCGGAATCAACAGCAAAACAAATATTGCCAGAATTTCCAGAACCATCTTGCGTAAGGCTTCAAGATGCGATAAAAAACCTTCGGCGCTCATATAAAAAGGCTCTTTGCTTATGCTCTATAATACAAATCAGGCAGATTTATCACTCTTTTCTGCTTTTTCTTCGGCAGCGGCTTTGGCTTCCGCTGCTTTGACCAATTCTTCAGACTCCCGGGAGAGATCTTCTTTGGCTTTTTTGAATTCATGGCTGGCTTTGCCCAGGGAACGGGCAAGCTCCGGGATCCGCTTGGCTCCGAAAAGCAAAACTACTACCACGATGATCAACAGCCACTCGGTTGCTCCAATACCCATAAAAAAAACTCCTTTTTTTAAAAAAACTTGTCAAATAAATTTGAAAAATCATTCTTTCAATATTAACTTTATCACAAACTTGCAATATTGCAAATTTAAGCAGGGAGTTTTAACTATGAATAGACGCGATTTTTTGAAAACCGGATTTCTTTCTGCCCTTGCCGTGACCACTGTCGGCAAAACTGTCAACGCTGCTGAAAAAACGACTGCCCTCCCCGATCTGGTGGCGGTGCACGGTTCCACGCCCGAAGTTATGTGGCGTGAAGGCATAAAAGCTATGGGCGGCATTGAAAAATTTATCAAAAAAGGCTCAAAAGTTGTACTGAAACCCAACATCGCATGGACGCAGCCGCCGGAGTATGCCGCCAATACCAATCCGGAGTTGGTGGCTGTTATGGTGCGGGATATTCTCAAAGCCGGAGCTGCTGAAGTAATAGTTTTTGACCACAGTTGCGATAATGGTCCCGACTGCTACCGGGTCAGCGGAGTAGCCGATGCCGCCACCGGTGCCGGAGCCAAAGTGCTGCACGCCACTGACCGCAAGAGCTACCGTAAGGTGGAAGGCAAGAACGCAAAAGCATTGACCATGGCAGAAGTTTTTGCCGAAGTTCTGGATTGCGATACATTTATCAATGTACCAATATTGAAACATCACGGCGGAGCCAAGATGTCCGGTGCCATGAAAAACCTTATGGGCATGGTCTGGGACCGCCGGGCGATGCACAAGAAAAATCTGACTATGACCATCCCCGACTTGCTTGCTTACCGCAAGCCCGACTTGAATGTGGTCGATGCCTACCGAATGATGATGGCACACGGTCCCCGGGGCGGAAATTTGCGGGATGTAGCTTTGGGTAAATTCATGCTTTTATCCACCGACCCGGTGGCGGTGGATGCGGCAGCAGTCAAGCTGTTGCAGTTTGAGGAAAAAGATGTGAAATATCTGGCGGAAGCCGCCAATCGCAAATTGGGCGAAAAAGATTTGAGCAAACTCAATATCAAACGCATTGAACTCTGAAATATACTTATATGAAAATATTTTCTCTGAAAAACCTCCGCCTCCTGCGGTGGTGCGTTATAGTTTTGCTGTTGGTGTTTTTTACAGCGATTTTCGGCGGATTTATTCTGTACGATCAGCAAATATACAAGGCTCTTGACTATCAATTCATGCCGGGAATTTTGAGCGTGGCAGCGCTGGGTATGGCAGGCGCTTTCGGCTCCATGCTGCTGGTGGCGGCTGTTACCGCTTTCTGCGGCAGAGTTTACTGTTCGTGGTGCTGTCCGCTGGGATTGCTGCAAGAGGTTATCGAACGGCTTGACCGCAAACTTTTCCCGAAAAAAGTCCGAACTTACCGCAAAGGGCATAATGTATTCCGGGCGGCATTTCTGGTGTTGATGGCAGCGTTGCTCTTTGGCGGCATTGCCCTGCCCCTGGGGTATGTTGAGCCGTATTCGCTTTTCGGCAAAATCTCTTCATACAGCATCCGGCAGCTGCTGGCTTTGTTGAATGGTTTTACGGTAAAAATGCCCCAGTCGGCTATCGAAACAACTGCGGCTTGGAGCATGGCGTTGGCGATTTCCGGTGGAGCTTTGCTGGGCTTGATATTGCTGGTGATCTGGAAGGGCAGGATCTTCTGCAACACAGTTTGTCCCGCTGGTTCAATATTGGCGGCACTGTCTGTCCGCAGTGGTAAACGACTTTCCATTGATGCAAATAAATGCGTAAAGTGCCGTAAGTGCGAAAAGGTCTGCAATGCTCATTGCATAAATATCAGCGATGGGCAAACCATTGATTTCACCCGCTGTTTTATGTGTATGGAGTGTGCTGCAGCGTGTCCGGTGGATGCCATTAAACTGGTTCGCCGCCGCAAAAGCGATTTAGCCCATGCTGATTTGCCCACTGCTCCGGAACGGCGCAATATGCTTATAGCCGCCGGGATCGCCGGAGTTGCCGGATTTGCCACTGGCAAAGTGTTAAACAAAACTTCACCCCATAAAAAGAGTGCCATTCTGCCGCCGGGTGCGGGCAGCGAAGAAGAATTTCTTGCCCGCTGTACCGGTTGCGGATTGTGTATAGCCAACTGCCGGGGCAACTGTTTGCAGCCGGCGGTCAAGGAATACGGCTGGCGTGGTTTTATGCTGCCGGTAATGAAATTTGCCGGAACTCACCCCGGTAAATGCGAATACGAGTGCAATAACTGTACCGCCAACTGCCCCACTGGAGCATTGAAAAAGATGAGCTTGAAAGAGAAAAAGCTCTGCCGGATAGGTATTGCCGGATTCAATCCCTCAAACTGTCTGGCATATATGGATGGCGAACCTTGCGGCGCTTGTGCCGAGCACTGCCCCACCGGGGCGTTGAAAATGGTGCCGGGCCCCCACAAATCAGCAACCGTGCCGCAGGTAACAGCCGAACTTTGTATCGGCTGCGGCAACTGCCAGTACGCCTGCCCGGTAACGCCGCAAGCTATTATTGTAAAAGCTGTAAACAAACAGGATAAGGCAACAGCTCCTGAAGTATATTATAAAAAAGAAGAAATAAAAAAAGCTCCGTCAAGCATACCGTTCTGACGGATCAGAAAAGAAAAGTTTGTTATGGATAAAAGATTAGTTGAGTACGCCGAATTGATCGTAAAAATGGGTTTACGCCCCGCCAAAGGTCAGGAAGTAATGATCATGGCTGGTCTGGATCAGCCGGAGTTCGTCCGGCTGGTGGTGGAGCTTTGTTATAAAGAAGGTGCCAGCAAAGTTCAGGTTGATTGGCAGGATATGCCCACAGCAAAGCTGGCACAGCTCTACCAGACCGAAGAAAAACTTTCCACTATCGAAGAGTGGGAAATAGCCAAATTTAAGTGGCGCAGCGAAAACCTCCCCGCCTTCCTCTGGCTGGATTCCGACGACCCCGACGGCATGGACGGTATCGACCAGGGCAAGCGGGCCCGGGCGCAAATGGCAAGATTCCCCAAGATCAAGCCTTTCCGGGATGCTATGGAAAATAAATACCAGTGGTGCATTGCCGGAGTTCCCGGCGTAAAATGGGCAAACAAAGTTTTCCCCGGTTTGAGCGACGAAGAAGCTGTGGAAAAACTCTGGGATGCCATCCTGACTGCCGCCCGAGCCAAAGATGGAGCCATCGCCAACTGGCAGCAGCACAACAAGCGGATACATGAGTTGACCGATAAACTCAACGCTTACAACTTTAAGGCACTGCATTACAAATCCGCCAACGGTACTGACTTCAAAGTCGGTTTGATGAAAGAAGGAATTTTTGCCGGAGCCGAAGAAACCGACCTTTCCGGACGGGGATTCAACCCCAATATCCCCTCCGAAGAGATCTTCACCACACCCGAAAAGGGCAAAGCCGAAGGCTTGCTGGTAGCTACCAAGCCCCTGTCGTGGCAAGGGAGTTTGATCGAAGATTTTTCCATAAGATTTGAAAACGGCAAAGCTGTGGAAGTAAAAGCCGCCAAAGGTCAAGAGGCTTTGGAGCGGATGATCGCCATGGACGAAAACGCCCCCTATCTCGGGGAATGTGCCTTGATCGACTACAATTCGCCCATCAACAATATGGATATACTCTTTTACAGCACCTTGTACGACGAAAACGCCAGCTGCCACATGGCTTTAGGCAGAGGTTTTGATGTTTGCGTAAAGGATTACGAAAAGTACACCCACGACGAGCTGAAAGCTAAAGGGGTAAACGACAGCATGATCCATGTGGACTTTATGATCGGCAGCCGGGATCTGGAAATAAGCGGCATTACGCAAGATGGCGAAAAAGTCAAAATTTTCCAAAACGGTTCCTGGGCGATTTGAAAGAGTGGGTTGCTGTATTATGAAAATGTTATTGGGGCTGCTGTGTTTTTTGATGTTATTGGCGTTGAATGCTCAAGAGAGCTGGAAGATTTTTCCGGAGTCAGTCAAAGTCATAGCCTTGGTTGCCCCGGGGATGCCTGCAAGCAAAAAACAGATGGATGAAGTTATCAAAAACTTGCAAGCCGCCGGATATAAAGTCAAAGTCATGCCCAACGCCCGGCTGTACGAAGCACCTTCAAAAATAAAAAAGGTACCGAAAGCTAAACGGTTCAGCGATCTCAAGCAGGCGTGGTTCGATCCGGAAGTGGATCTTATCTGGGCGATCCGGGGCGGGAATCACGCTCAAGAGCTGGTAAAGATGCTGGATTACGATGCAATGAAAAAAAAGCAGGTCAAGTTCGTAGGCTTCAGCAACATAACCGTCTTGCACCAGGCTTTGCAGAAAAATAATGTGGCAAAACTCTACAACGGGCCTTCGGCAACCTCAATGCTCCAGCTCGATCAAGCTTCCCGTGAGTGGTTCAAAAAATGCCTTGCCGGAGCAGAATTGCCGCCGGTACAGTTGACTGCCTTGCGCCCTGCCCCCGCACCTTGTTCCGGCAAAGCAACGGGAGGACATATAACCATGCTCCACTGGGCTGTGCGCGATAACTACCACATGCAAACAAACGATAAAATAGTTTTTCTGGAATCCAACAACCGGAGTTTGAAAGCTAATACCGAGATACTGGATAAACTCATAAAGTACAAATACTTCGACAAATGCAAAGCCGTGGTTTTCGGAGAATTCAACGATATGAGCCAAGCCGACCAGCTGAAAATGTTCAAAGAGTTCACAGCAAAAGTAAGCTGCCCGGTATATTACAACTACCCCTACGGTCATGGCAAAAGAAGTTTTCTCATCGACCTCGACCGGATCAAGACCATTGATGAAAAAGCTGTTTTAACTCAATAATCAATAAAAATCCCCGTACAGAACATTGCTTTGTACGGGGTGATATTTTTTATTTTGCTTACAGCAAAAGTCCTATATACAATACAACTCCGGCTGTCATCGGAATAGAAAAATTATCGTCGATCTTCAGCTGTGCGGTAAAGAGTTCAACCACCGCACCGGCAATTACAGCCAATATCCCGGCAAGGTAAAACTGCATTGGCATCTGATTGCAAATACCGGTCAAAGCCAGAAAAAAGTATGCAGTTATAACAAAACTTACAGTACCTTCCCAGGACTTATTGTTTACAAGTTTGTGTTTGCCGAATTTTCTGCCGACCAGCGCAGCGGCGGCATCGCCGGTAAGCATTACTGCCAGCGCTGCTGCTGCAATCTGATACGGGAATATCAGATTAACCAACAACGCCGCAGCTAACACAGGGGCTCCGCCCGAAACTACCCACTGTCCCGGTTTTACATCGTTACGAAGCATTTTTCTGAACAGTTTGCCATAGAGCCTCCCCAGATATTTACCCCCATTGGCGTAATCGTGTTCAGATACCAGCGTAATAAACAAACAAACTGCGAAAAGCGCACAGGCGATCCAGCGCCCGTACTGAAAAAGCTCCGGCAGAACAATAGTTGCGGCAACCATCCACAACGAAGAAAGATGGATCAGTTTGCGTTTGATTTCTTCCCAATAACTGATAGGTTCGCTCATAAAATAAAAAAATCCTCCGGTCTTGATAAAAAAGTGCGATTTTATATAATGCGCGGCAAAACACCCGCCAAACTTTGTAATATACTGCTGAATTTGTTTTATGCAAAATAAAGAATAAAATTTTCAGAAAGCAAAGCAATCAATCGCATTTTTTTATTACCATAAAATTTGAAAACAAACGATTAGTGCTGTATATTATTGATGTATACATAGATGTTTTTTTGGGGTGTGAAATAACAATGAAAAAAATCTGGACAAAAGTCATTGATTTTTTATGTAATTATCAATTCTGTACAGTATTGCAATTTTCCTTGATCAATGGTTTTTTGTGGATGCTTATGTCCACGGTATATTTGCGTTATATCCATCTTTTGCAGTCCAGCTGGAATGGTGTTTTTTATTCACTTGCTTTTGCAGTAGGACATTTGGGCGTTTTTGCAACAGGTCTTTGGATGCTCTTGCAGATATGCAGATTTGCCGGAAAAAAATTCCTGACACTTTCGGCAGTTTTCTGGGGCGGGTTGCTGACTTTTCTGCTCTTTGCAGATATTGTGGTATTCAGTTTGTATCATTTCCATATAAATATACCAATGTTGGCGCTGTTTTTTTCTCCGGCTGCGTTTGAGTTGGTCGAATTTCCTTTTTCAATGATCGTTGCAGTTATATTTATAGTTGCAGGGCTGTTTACCGGAGAGTATTTTCTGTTCAAAGCAGTACATAAGTTCAACTGTCCCAAAAGTATAATTGCAATACTTGTATTGATCGGATTGTGTTTCGGGTCATTCAATGTTGTCCACGCCTGGGCGGCTTACAGCGGTATTCAGGAAATCATATTGCGTACCGAGGCGCTGCCGCTGAAATATGCCATGACCGCCACTCGCTTTTTAAGCAAGCGCGGTTTCAAGCAGGCAAAAGGGGTAAAAATGCATGCCGGTTCGGTTATCAACTACCCCCTGAAAAAACTTGAGTTCAAAAACATTCCACGGCGCAAAAATGTTATTTTTATAGTAATCGACAGCCTGCGTGCTGATATGCTCAATGAAGATGTTATGCCCAATATGTGCAAGTTTGCAGAAAAAATCCCGCACACCCGGTTTACCCAACATTTTTCAGGTGGCAACTGCACCAAAACTGGAATATTCAGTTTATTTTACGGTATTCCGGGCAATTATTTTGATCAGGCGCTGCGCTCCAATACCGGAGCTGCAATGATCGATTCCATGGTGGAACTGGGTTACGAGGTCAAAGCCTTTGCCGGCGGGACTCTGCAAGCACCGCCGTTCAATCGGACGGTTTTTGCTAAAGTTCCGGATATAGAGTTGACCCAAAAAGGAAGAACCAAGGTCGACCGGGATAATTCTGCAATAGAAAATTGTATGAAATTCTTAAAAAACCGAGATACCTCCAAGCCATTCTTTGTGCTGCTTTTTCTGGATGCGCTGCACGGCTGCGCCATAGCGCCCGGGTTCCCGCAAAAATTTGCTGCCGGGATGAAACAAGTCAACTTTCTTACCTTACGCAACACCCCTGAAAGCAAAAAGTCAGCAATAAATTTGATTAAAAATTCTACTTATTACATGGATGATTTGCTGAACAGATTTTTTCAGGCAAGCAAGATGCAAGAGCGTATTGCCCGGGATACCGTTGTTATACTCACATCCGACCATGGTAACGAAGCCGGTGAAAGCGACATGCTCAATTGGGGGCATAACAGTAATTTTGCCCGTTATCAGACCCAGGTGCCTCTGTTGTTGTTCGGACTTGACCAACCCAAACCGCAAACAGTCAATTACAAAACCAGCGGCTTGGATGTATCGGCAACAATAATGCAGGATGTGCTGGGGTGTACCAATAACATAAAAGACTATTCTTACGGAAAAAACCTGTTTGACCGGTCAGAACGGGAATTTATTTTTTCCTCAAGTTATCTGGAAACAGCGATAATATATCAGGATAAAGTTTTTGCCCAGACAGTTTACGGAATCATGCGCAAATATACCATTGACGGCAAACTTATTGATGATCCGCTGCCGCCGCAAGTAGTGAAAAAGTTTTTTGAAATGACAACAAGCTATACAAAATAATTCTGAAAAAAAGATAAAAAATTGCCGATTTACTGATTACAAAATACAAGTGGATCAACGGCATGAACAAATGTTTTATTTTAGTGCTGACAGCTGTACTGACAGCACTTGGGGCGGGGTGTAACAAGCAAAAAAATCATGGAGTTTAACAAAACAAAAAGACAAAATTCTCCCACCCTCAAAAACAGCCAAAAGTTCGTAAAATGGTGGAGTTGACGCAACTTTTCAGCAACCTTTTCTCTCTGTGATTTTTTACGCTCAAAGAATAAAAAAGTTCGTCGGAGCAATACCCTATTTGATAGAGAGGTATAGAACTGCGAAAAAAGTCTTGTGAAAGCCAAAATCGTTAAAATGCAATACAGAGGACTTACCCCTGTCAATTTTCTGAAATTTGCATCATTTCGGCAATTATGAAGCTTGTGACCATATAACTGCATATCCCAATAAAATCCAAACTGAAGAAAACATAATCATTGAAATCACTTGTGAAATTGCCAAATACAAAAATTTTTCATTGTCCTGCTTTTGTTTCTGGTATAGAGAAACAAACTTGTTGCACGCTAAAATTTGTATTGGCAAAAGCAAAACCGGATAGCCATAAGTCACGAGATACCACTGTGTTTTTGTCTGCAGATCAAAATATATTTCTCCATATCCGAATACAATAATTCCAAGAGCAAACCAAACAAGTTGAGGAAATATCAGCAATTCGCACCATTTGTGCGGTTTGGTAAACAACATCATTATATTACATAGCCAACACACTCCTAAAGAGAATAATGCAATAGAGAAGAATATTCTTGCGATTT
>JAZMZK010000017.1:0-18620 GCA_045585955.1 Victivallaceae bacterium | reverse complement strand
CTATTATCGGCAAGAATTACTCTATCTGCAGCCTCCGAACAAACAGCTGCTGTAATTAAAAATAAAACAACAATAAATCTTTTCATTTTTCATCACTTTTTGCCGTATTGATGGATTTTATCAGCATCACCCGGATTTGAGTGCAACTGTTGTTTAATATCCGTTGGTTAATATACTATCTGTGATGAAGTATTGCAAACCGGAACTCTCATTTTTCATTTTTACATCATATGAGCGAAGCGAATGCTTCATATTTGGAGTGAAACGGAAAATGCTTCATAGCAGAATGAAATGGAGCTGCTTCATCGTCAGGCGTTTTTTATGAAGCATTTTGCGGCGATGCCGCAAAATATGAAGCGCATCTTGCGATGCATGAAGCGGCACTGCGTGCCATGAAGATATTATGAGAGACACAAGAGGTCTTTCATGTTTCTGTCTGAAAGTAAAAAAAGCGGTTTGCCTCTTGATAAAAACTGATTTATGTTAATCCAAGTACGACGAAGTCGTGTAGGAATAAACAGGGAATAATTTAATAAAAAAACTCACTTGTCTAATTGCTCGTATAGAGCCGTATTATTACACTGAATTTATTAAAAAATCGCACAATGTCAAGTGTTTTATTTGGGTATTCTTGATGAAAACAACTCCCGCTGTCTTTTGGGCGCGTTGCCCTTGGTATTGTTTTTGGCAAGGTAACTGGCTCTCCTGAAGCAATCATTTTTCTTATTTTCCACTTCTGGATCATCTTTCCGCAACATAACTCCGTTGACTTGCTTTTCTCCGGTTCTGCTGGTGGTGCAGTCATCAATCAAGCTATAACGTTATGTGTAGATAAATCAATCTTTTTGTAAATATATTCATTGCTTTTTTATGTCGGGCTGTGATTGCATAATGTCGGCGGGCTGGGGAAAAAGCTTATGGTAAAATAATGAGTTATTGCTCGTTTTTTTTCAGGTTTTTATGAGTAAAATATACTTAATTTGCGTGTTTTATGCAAAATAGTGATTGAAGCGATCAAGTTTCGTGAATTCTTGATTAAGACATTATTTTTTATTTGCAATATTACCTCTCTGTCTTATAGTAGAACAGAGTAAAATAATCATAAAAACAAGATGAGGTATTTTATTATGTCAGCTATATTTCAGACTGATAAAAAAATACGCCTGGGTGTTTGGGGACTCGGCCGCGGCAGCAGTTTGATTCGTACTGCCGACAAACTCAATATCGAAATCGTTGCCGGGTGCGATATAAACCCCATTATGCAGGAAAAATTCCGCAATATGTGCCCGGAGGCATTTATTACTGATAACGCGGATGAGTTTCTTTCTTATCCCATGGATGCGGTCTTGATCGCAACATTTATTCAGGATCATGCCAGACATGCAATCCGGGCATTGGAAGCCGGTTTGCATGTGATGAGCGAAGTTACATCGTTTATGACTCCCGCCGAAGGCGTGCAGCTGGTCGAAGCGGTCGAAAAAAGCGGCAAAGTTTATCAGTTGCTGGAAAATTACCCCTTTACCAAAGAAAATATGTATTTGAAAGATCTCTGGGAAAAAGGATTTTTCGGCGAATTCATGTACGGCGAGTTTGAATATCTGCACGAGTGCCGTGCTTTATGCTATGGCTATAACACGCCCAACCGGCCAGCGGTCGAACCGGGCAACACTGCTCACAGCTGGCGTTCATGGCTCAATTTTCATTACTACGCAACTCACTCGCTGGGGCCTTTGATGCAAATTACTGATTTGCGTCCGGTCAGGGTTTCGGCATTGCCGGAGGCGGTAGCTCTGCCGGGGTATCTGCCGGAAAGCGGCATGAGCAAACCCTGTCCTTCGATCGTGGAAATGAGCAACGGCGGTTTGATGCGTAACCTTACCGGTGCCGCCACCGGCGATTACCATGCCGGAAAACGCATCTGGGGCACGCGGGCATCGGCTGAATCGCTGGGGCATGATCTGATAATCAAAACCGGTGCCGCCGGCAAAAGTATGGATCTGCGTGTTCAACCGGAGTGGCCGGCATTGGCGGAGATCGCCAACACTGCCGGACATGGCGGCGGCGACTTCTGGGAACTCTATTACTTTGCCCGCCAGATCCTGACCGGCGAAACTGCTCCGTGGGATATTTACAAATCAAGCGATGTAACTTTAGCCGGTATTATGGCAGTCCGCAGTCAGGAGCAGGGCGGTATGCCCGTGGAAATCCCTGACTTCCGTAAAAAGGAAGTCCGCGACCGCTACCGCAACGACAACACTATGCAGGAGCATTTTGATCCGGCAAAGATTTTCCCCGCCGACGCCGGAGATGATTCATTGCGTTTCAACTCACTGATGCTGGAGCTTATTCAGGATGGTACTTTGTGGCGTAAAGTGTGGGATGGAGCTTTGCTTTGGAAAAACATCAAAAACGATACCGGCAAAGTAAGCGTGCTGAAAGCCGTGGAAGAATTGCAGGAGCGTCTGGAAAATATCCCCGGACATGTTGCCGAAGCTCAAGCCCTGATCGCCAAATATCCCGGAGCATCTGCCGTGGAGGCACTCAAGGGGATAATGTCGATCTATGAAGCTGATTTGTCCGGCGATCTTGCAGCAAAACTTCAGCAGCTCCGCAAAGAGTTGCTGATGGGGAAATAATAAGAAAATTTCGTTTGCTGCAATAAGCCGACGAAGAGTTGTTTGAAAATCAAAAACCGATTGCAGGTCTGGTGGAAAATGTAAGAGCCGGATAAATCTGCGGTATTGAAAAAATCACATTTTTTTTGATTTTTTTTTAACAGAGTGTATAATAAAAGCTGTTTATTATATTGCAAACTCAACGCAGGAACTTTTATGCAGAACCGTTGTAAATATCTGCAGGTAAAAAATGCTGTCAAGCAGCAGGTCGATGAAGGCAGATTTCGTGATCTGCCGTTGCCCGGCAGACGGGAAATGGCCGAATTTTACAATACTACCACCGCTACTTGCAATAAAGCAGTAAAAGAACTTATCAGCGAAGGCGTGCTGAAAACAATTCCCGGAAAAGGAACTTTTCAGCATCCGGACTACGGCAGTAGTGCCCGTTCACTGCATGTATGGATACCTGATCTGCGGCATGGATTTTATGTGAAATTTGCAGAAATCATAAGTTCGCTTGCCGCAGAATATCATTACAGCCGTGTAAGTATAAATCTGTCAAGAATGTTTCCGGAAAGTGAAACCGATATACTTGCCGGGCAGTTGAGCGATCCGCAGGCAGATGTGTTGATGTATTCGCTGCGTAATCCCAAATCATTGCAGGTTATTTTGCGGCATCCCAAGCGTGTGATAGTAATGCGTTTGGGCGATGTTGAGCTAAAAGGCAAGATCGACCGGGCACAAATCAACCGTATTGACGAAGAAAAGTTATCGGTCGAACATCTGATAAAAAACGGTCATCGCCGGATCGTGCATATAAGTTCCAGAGCCAGTGCACCGCCGGATATAACTTGTGATGGATACGCACAGATACTGCAAAAGTACAATATACCCTTTAACAGCAAACTGCGGTTTCTGCTGCCGGAGTGGGACTTTGTCGGGCATGAAGAACATGAACTGTTGATAAAAAAGTGTTTCCGCAGGTTTATGCGTTTTTCGGATCGCCCCACTGCGGTATTCTGCCACAATAACGAAATAGCTTCGATGTTTCTGACTATTGCGTTGAAAAACGGCTTGCGGGTGCCGGAAGATGTTTCCATTACCGGCTGTGAAGGCAAATACACATCTTCGCACGGCATATATCAGATAAGTTCGGCGGGGCCGGAACTGGAACCGACATTGCGGATATTGCTGGAGCGGCTTCAGGACAGGAGCCGTAAGGAATTTGTTGATATTGGTTTCAGCATGAAGTTGATAAAAGGCAATACCGTTTGCAAGATCGGCAGCGAGTTGTAAAAATCACTGCCGGGACTGCCTGAACTTTGCTGACTTTTCTCTCAACTGTTTAACTCACCGGAATGTATCAGCCATGAGCTGATTATATTACGGAAAGATGTTTTTTAACGGTTTTTGCTTCAAAAAAATAATGAATGATTTGCAAAATCACAAATCAGCAATATATTACATTTAACTGTGATAGCATTGATTGGTTTTATTTGATTCAAGAAGAAATAATAAAGTCATGGTTCAAAGTTATCTGGAGGCGTTTATGGCTCAATTAAGAATGGTTTTCAATGCGGCGGAAAAATCTTTGCCGGAACTGGCTTTGCCGGAAGGTTTTTCGCTGATAAATATATTGCCGGAAAATTTGGCAGAATATAACGCTTTGCGGCAGACGGTGGGGTTTTCGCAATGGAGTCCGGAAGCTATGGCAAAGTATCACAATACCAAAGTTATAAAAACTGGTCATCTGGTGATCGCCGAAAACGCCACTGGCAAATATGCGGCATCTGCCGCGGCAGAGATTTCGCGGTTTGAAGAATATCCGCAAATCGGCGAACTGGGCTGGGTGATGACATCACCGGAGTTTCAGGGCAAGCATCTGGGCAGTATTGTCAGTACTGCGGCCATGCACACGCTTTACCGTGCCGGTTACCGGGTGTTTTATCTTTTGACCGATGATTTCCGGCAGGCGGCACTCAAGACTTATCTGAAGCTCGGCTGGCAGCCGTGGCTTTATGCGGATGATATGCAAGAACGCTGGCATAACATTGCCAATGGATTCGGTATGAAGTTTGAAGATTTGAACGCTTTGCCGGAGAAACCGGATTTTCCGGCAAAAGCAAACTCTTGAAACAGGGGCAGATATGAAAAATGCGGCAAAAAAACTTTGTCTGACAGTCGGAGGGATCATTATGGGTTCAATGGGTCAGCTCAATGCTGATATATTGCCAATATCGCCGGAAAACGGCAGTACTGTTTCTTTGCACAACGCCCGGCAGAAAGCCTTTCTGACTATGCCGCAGGCTGAACGCAAAGCCAACTTTGCCGATCAGACTTTCCGCGACAGTCTGCATGAGGGCAAATGGTACCCCGAAAAGGTGGTTTTCCGCTGGATGGTATCGAAAAAAACAGTTGCTCCTTACACCGTAACGCTTTACGAAGCAAATGATCCGCAACCACTGGAAACACTTTGCACGGATAAAACCGAAGTTGCGGTGGACAATCTGAAAATCGCTACCGAATACAAGTGGAGTGTAAAGTCCGCCAACGGCGATGAATTTACCGGTTCATTTAAGACTGCGGATTTGCCGCCGCGTATGCTGCGTATTGAAAATGTGCCCAACTTCCGGGATTTCGGCGGCCGCATCGGTCTGGATGGACGCCGTATCAGACAGGGTATGCTCTACCGTTCGGCGGGATTGAACGATAATGCCACGCCGGTAAACGAATTCAGTCAGGAAAAACTCTCTTCCGAAGGCGGCTGGCGGCAGAAATTTTTTGATATATACACTGCGGATCTTGAAAAACTGCGGTTGGTTGCTGATTCAGAAATTGTCCCGTGGAAGCCATGCGGCAACTGGCAGATTTGTTATACCGCAGGAAAAGTTAATTCAGAGAGCGTATTGGAGTTTATCAAAAACGGTATTCCATCCGGCAGCAAGTTTGAAGCGACCGCCGGCGATCAGGAAAAGATCATCGTAAAAAGTCCGGCAGTGCGGCGTATGATCATACTCAAAAGGGAGTTTGAAGCTTCTGCCGACGGGTATCACACTGTTTCCTGCAACGGGGACTGGTTCTGGGCGATGTTTGTCAATGGCAGGATCATTTTTGACTGCCGCGACGGCTCGGAAGGGCAGCCCGGACATGACAACGATAATTTTGTTTTTGATATTCCGGTCAAAAAAGGCCGCAACGAAATCGTAGTATTGCTGGGCAGCGGTTTGAACTCCTGGCAATGGTATTTCCACGATCAGAATGGTGTTCCGGCAGAAAAACGGTTGGAGTGTATGAAGAAGCGTTTGGAAAAACATATTCAGGAGCTCTCTATTGTTACTGCACGCTTCATTCCCGGCAAAAGCCGTGTTGACGGTGCTTCCGGCGACTATCTGCGTAACAAACTCAAGATCAAAAGCGATATTGATTTACGCAACGATGCCGAATGTAACGGCATGACCGGTTCTCCGTTGGGCGATACAGTAAAGTGGTATCACTATTCATCGCAGGCATACAGTATGATCCCCAACGGCAAAAAGCCTTTCGCCAAAGTATTTAAAGTACTGCTGGAAAAGAAAAATTATCCGGCAGTGTTTCATTGTATTTCGGGGCAGGACCGTACCGGATGTCTGGCGTTTACCCTGCAGGCATTGCTGGGGGTGGAAGAAAATCTGCTCTTTCTGGATTGGGAAACCACCGGTTTCTGGAATCCGCAGAGCCGGATCTCGCACCGGAGATTTATTGATGTACACGCATCACACCTTGCAAAACTCCCCGGTTGCAACTGGCGGGAAAAGAGTGAGTATTATGTGAAAAGCTGCGGCTTTACCGATAAGGATATAGCAAAATTCAGAAGTATAATGCTTGAAGATAAGTAATACTATAGAGGTAAATGTTAAATAATCTCAAAAAGGGGAAGATTATGAAAAGTTCCGTTTTTTCCGGAAGGCAAATCCTTCGCAAACAATTTACGCTCATTGAACTGCTGGTCGTGATTGCCATTATCGCAATACTTGCAGCGATGCTGCTGCCGGCACTTTCTGCCGCCAGAGCCAGAGCAAAAGCCGCCCACTGTGTGAGCAATCTGAAAACATCAGTGCTGTATATGCGTATGTATGCAGATTCGTTTGACGGCTATATACCGTTACAAGTAAAATGGCAGCTTCCTAACGGCAAAACCTGGGGATATACCTGGGGAACAGCTCTGCTCAACGGGGGCGTAATTCCCGAAGCTGATCTGGTCAGAGGCAGGTCGAGTCTGCCATTTTCCTGTCCGGATCATCCGCTGCCGGAAGATGAAACCAAAAATGGTGCTTATCCCGGAGGTTGTTATATCGGCAACAACAGTACAAGCGGAGATTTGTTTTATGTTACGCCCGGTTACGGCGTGGTTGGTAAACTTACCGACAGCCGTTTTGCCGGATTTCAGGTCAAAGGCGGCGGCAGCGAAGGCGTTTCGGTTCGGACACCGGGTGTGTTGAATTCTAAAAACTGCAATCCGGATTTTCCGCTGCTGGCTGATACTCACAAAAAAGATATAAATGCCCAGTATTATGCGATCAACACCACCAGCGAACCGGGCGATGCTCATGGTCTTTTCCATACACGCCACGGCAATACCGCTTCGGTCGGGCATCTGGACGGCAGTGTAAGTCAGGATAATGCACGGGAATTGTACAGCAAATACGGAATATTGTTCAGCTATTCTATTGATGGTACACTGGTCGATAATAAAAAATAAAACTCTGAAGGAGATAAAAATATGTCAATAAAAAATTTATTTATAATTATGCTGCTAAGCTTTGGTTTCGCAGCTCTTCCGGCCGCGGAAACGGCTTCAAAAGTAAATCCGGCACTTGATCCGGATTGGACCATCCAGCTCCGAGGCAGAAAAAGTGCTGCCGGTAAAATGCTTACGATAAAGACTCCGGCGGTTCCGGATGTTTATGCTTATGTACCGGTGTTCAAATTTGAACTTAAACTTAAGGGGCAGAACAATAAAAATATTATGCCCGTACTTACGGTCAACAACAAACCGCTTCCGGAATTTGACCGCTGGGATGCGCAGCGGCTTTTGAACCGCAAAAACAGTTCTGATGGCGGCAGCGGCGTATATATGTATAATCTTGCGGGAATGCTCCGCAACGGTAAATACAACCGCATACAGATCCAGCTCAACGATAAAAGTGCTGCATACACTATTTCTCAACCGGAAGTGTTTTTGAAAGCTGAAAACCGCAGCGTGCTGGCGGATGCACCTGCCAAAGTAAAAAATGTATTCAAGATTGCGCAGACAAGTCCGCTCAAAGTAACGCTCAACGGCGAAGAGTTTATTTCCGGAGAAAGTTATGAATATAGAACTCCAATGGAAAAACTTGCCAATATTACCTGCAAAGAATTGAAAAACTCTGCCGGTGAGGTCGTTGCCCATAACATGTTCCGGCTGAAAGATCCGCAATTTGATTTCCGCCGCGAAATATCTTTGAATGACAAAGGCGAACTTACTCTGACTTTCCGCCACGCTCCGAAAACAAGTGCAAAGCTCAAGGAGGGCTACGGCTTGCGCGTGCCGCTTAAATTCTTTGACGGTGCCGAATATGAAATACAGCTCACTGTTTTCAAAAGAGTTACCGGTAAATTGAATATTGCCGAAATACGGAAAGGTAAATCGATTTTTACCGATCCGAAAACCAAGGCTTCTTACAACAATATACGCTATCTGCAGTTGAAAAAGGGCGATCTGAAAGTTAATTTCGACTTTGCTCCCTCCGCCGGTTCCGGCTCTCCTTACTGCAATTCTCCGGCGCAATATCTGCGGCAAATCATCCGGGTCGATGACGATATGATGTTTGTTGTGCCCAAAAACCGCGAAGGCGATCGCACCACTTATCTTATGCGTATATTCTGTGGCGAAAATGATTATTTTTACCGCAACGGCACAGTTGCCTCTTCCCGCTGGTCGAGCGGCCCGCACTGCACCAATCTCGGATACAGTATCTCTTTTGCCGATAGAGCCGAAACCCTCCGCCGCAATTCGCAGCTTTTGACCATACATCCCGGATGGCACCGCGATTATATGATGCCGTTCAAATCGTCCACCGCGTTCAAAGAACTGCCCGGTGTGCTGCCCGGTTGGCGGAAACTTCCTGCCGGATATGCCCATTTCGGCAAAGGTCCGTTCTTCCCGGTTGCGGCGGGCATGACTCTGGCTGACGGCAAAGTTTCAGAATTCGTTGTTCCGCTGCAGAGCGGATTTTATCTGGTCGGTCTGATTGCCGGGGATTTCCGGAGTGATGTCGGGCCGTTCACCGTCAAATTCAATGGCGAAACGGCGTTCAAAGATGTGAAGATCAAAGCCGGACATTACCGTCAGCTGGCAGCATATATATTTGTGCGGGCTCCGGAAAAGGAAATGCGTATAGAGTTTGAAGGCAAAAATATTTCTCTCAATCAGCTGATCGTTCGCCCGGATATGCTCCAGGATCGTGATTATGTTCTCACCAAAGGCTATTGGGCTGCGGAAGGACTGCCGGAATTCGGCTTCAGTGCCGACCCCGGCGAAGTCTTGCAGCGTAAGAAAGATACCGTACCGGCGGTGATGGGTGCCGATGTACTGCCGGAAGTTGCGGCAGTGGCCATGAAACTTTCAGATCAGGAAACCAAATATCCGGAACCCTCCAAAGCTCCCGAACCTGAACAAAATCAGAAGATCTGGAATGCAGCATGGACCGATATGATCTTTACCACCGGCAACCGGGACAGCGGTTTTACTGATCTTTCTGACGAATACTTTGAAAAACACTTTGCCGGGTTGAAAAAGATCGGTATCAACGGTGTTACCGAAGAAGGTCTTTTCTGGTACAATGTTTACGATGACGCCACCAAGATCGCTCATGGCAAACGTCAGCGGCGTATCAATGATATTGCCCATAAATACGGTATTGATATAGTGCGTCATGCCGACAATCCCTGTTTTACACTGCTTAATTCAGTAGGCAATCTTGCCAAATACCCCGGTGCATTTATGAGCGACGCCAGCAGTTTGCGTATTGTGCGTGCTTTGTACTGCCTGAACAACCCCAAATTCCGCAAAGACAGCATTGAAAATCTGGTGCGGTACATCAAAATGACCGATTGCGATGTGATGATGGTCGATGACCAGCATGGTACATTCAATGCCTACCGCTGTTTCTGTGCCTATTGCCGGGAGGCCTTTACCCGCGATACCGGCTGTATTCTGCCCATGCCCGATCAGATGAATGAGTTTTACAAACCCGATAATCCGCTGCGTGCCCGCTGGCAGGAGTGGATGCAGTATCAGGAAGGTGCGTACCTCAACGAACTGCGTGCCGCAGCAGTAAAAGTCAAACCGTCGATCAAATTTACCAACTACGGGGTGGATTTCCGCCTTGCCAACGGCCATCTGCACGGAATAGCACCGTATCTGGATGTATTCGGTATTGAAGTTGCGGCCAATGACCTTTATTCACTGCATGCTTATTTTTACATGGCTTACCGTAAATTGATCAATGCGCTCGGCGAGGCATATGACCGTCCGACCTGGCTGCTGTTCAGCGACCGTAAGGATCTCAACGATCCCAAACTGCGTCGGTATTTCTGCTGGGCTGTGGCTACCATGGCAAGAAGCGGCGTGGATTACTTCGGCTGGACTATGAGTTACGATAATATGGTGCCGAAATGGCCGGATCAAATGGATCTGCGTTACAAAAAAGGTCTTGCTGATATTGCGATATTCAACCGTCCCGACGGCCGTTACAACTTTGAACTCGGAACTTTCAAAAATGCTCCGCTGTATGAACAAAATGGTATCAGTCAGCTGTTGCAAAAGGCGTTTGTTCCGCATGAATTCATCACTGAGAAGGCTTTGGAAAAACCCGCTGAACTTGCCAAGTGGAAACTTATAATCATTGGCGATACTGAAATATTCAGCGATAAAGAATTAAATGTTCTCAAAAAATATGTTGCCGATGGCGGTAAACTGATCATCACCGGCCGCTTTGCCGGTTTGGATACACTCTACCGGAAACAGCCCGACGGCCGTTTTGCCGAGGTAAGCGGGGTACTGCACCAGTTCGGTTCGCTGCATGATAGTGAAAAATTCACCACTTCGCAGAAACAGCTCTTCCCGGCGGCTGAAAGTATCAAGCTGACCAATAAGAGTGCTCAAGTCATTGCCTCATTCCCCGACGGCACTCCGGCGGTTACTGCTCACAAGTACGGCAAGGGGCTCTGTGTGGTATCGGCATTGGCGATCGGTCGGAAAAATACCGAATTGCCGCATATAAAAAGTTTCAAACTCGGCAATAAGTGGATCTGGAAAGATGTTCCGGAAGCCGGAGAGTTTGTCCGCTTCCTGCTGCAGACCGCCGGGACTACCCAATTCCCGTACACAGTTGCAACCCGGGAAAAAGATGTTATAGTGGAAGGTTGTGCCGATACCAAAGGCAGCAATGTATATTTCCAGGTGTTGCGGATACCGCCGCGCAATGTGAAATTCGGCGCAGTTACCAAACCGTTCCCCACCACATTTGAACAACTGCAGCCCGCTGCAAATCCGATTACGATAACTGTACCCTTCAAGGTAAAAGCAGCCTTTGCCACTTCGCCCAATGATTTTACCGGGCGTCAGGCGTTGAGTGTCAGAGAACTTTCTGACGGCGGCAGCGAGATTATTCTGCCCGGCAAACTTCTGAAAGTTTACAATCAGATAACTGTTGAGCGTTGAATATATGTATGAGCAATAAAGAAAAAAATCAGCGAAAGATTCTGCGCTTGCTCCGGCGGCACGGCACTCTGAAGATATTTGACGTGGTCAATGCCCTGAAGATTTCAGAGGCATCGGTACGCAGATATTTTGCCGAAATGGAAAAAATCGGACTGGTTGTGCGTTTTCACGGCGGAGTCAAGCTGCCGGTTCCCTGGGATGGCTCCGGCTATCACTTTACCCGGGCAGAAGCAGAGTTTGTAGCTGAAAAACACGCCATCGGCAATCTTGCAGCATTGCAGGCTGTGGATGGCGACCGGCTGTTTTGCGACTCCGGAACTACCGTGTTGGAGTGCGGGACTGCATTGGCAGAGCGGCTGGCTGCACGGGATGTGAACAATCTGTGCGTGGTAACCAATTCTATGACATTAGGCTCCACTCTGGCCGCCTACTGTCCGGTACAGATTTCCGGCGGGCAGATACGGTTGTCACGAATGGATCTGTGCGGAAGTGTGGCACGGGAAAATGTCGGACGCTACAACTTTACCAAAGCGTTTCTCGGTACCGACGGCATTGCCGAAGACGGTACATTGAGTACCACCGACGATGAAACTACCAGCCTGGCGGCTGCTGTTATAGAACACAGCGATGAAGTCTTTATTCTGGCAGACAGTTCCAAACTGGGAAAGAAATCGTTTGTGCCTTACGGTACTCTTTGCAACCGCAAGGTAACATTGATCACCGACTCCATGGCTGACATGGTTCTGGTGGAAAATTTGCGGCAGGCCGGTGTAAAAATTTTGATTGCCGGCAGAGATGAAGATCAACAGAATAGTATTTTATAAACTGCAACAGGAAAATATGATCAGGAATTTGCAACTTTCACTTTCCGATATTGTCGGAAGTGAATATATGGAAAAGGTGTGCCGGGCCTCGGCAGCTCTGGGAATCAACAGTTATGAAAATCTGCGGAAACTTGCCGATACAAAAGTAGACTTCTTTCAGGAAGAATTGCGTAAAAAACTCGACGATAACATTAAAAATATCAATCAGATCGTTTCGCAAGCACTTCCAGAAAGCTGTTCCGGGGCGGGAACAGCGGCGTTCACCAGTGCATTGCACCGGGAAAACGCACCTTTGAGCGGGTTGGGTTTTTACCGTATCGGCGAAAACGGCAAGCTGGCAGTCATCGGCAAAAGTGAACACTATCAGGCAAGCTGCGGTCATAACTTTCCCGGCTGCAAGCTGTTGGAAATTGCCATGCAGATCGGCATAACCAACATAACTCACAACAATACCCGTGGTCATATCACCCGTTTGCTGGAGCGGGAACTGGTGCGGATCGCCAATGGTATATCTGCCGGTGATGAAGAAGCCGTTGATATGGTTTTGCGGAGTACGGAAAAACACGTACTCAACCGGGTGATAAATCTGGAAACCGGCAGTCTGGCTTGCGAAGCGGCACTGAAAATGATGCTGGCAAGATTTTACCGTCTGCAGCCGCATTTTGAGGCTCCGGTATATCATGGTAAAACTCCGGTTTTTCTGGTGATGGCAGATTTTCAGGATGGTAAAGAAGCCAACTATCACGGTACTACAGTAATTATGCAGATGCTGCGCGGTATGTGGCACGAATTGTACGATATTCTGGAAAAATCCGGCGGCATAAAAACCGTGGCGGTCAGAATCAACGATAAAGACTCTTTTGCAGCTGCTGTAAAAGAGTACAATCAAGGTCAATACCACGTTGCAGGTTTTATTCACGAACTGGTGCTGATGAATTATGGCGGCATAAGATTGAATAACGATTATGTGGCGTTCTGCCACGAGCTGTGCGACAAAGAGGATATACCGGTTTTTGTTGATGAGATCCAAAGCTGCATGTGGTCGCCGGAACTCTTTCTTTTCAAAGAATATAATTGTCATCCGGACTTTGTTTCGGTAGGCAAGGGGTTCCCCGGCGGGATGTATCCTGCATCGCGGATGGTTACTACGGCGGCAATGGATAACCTCAACCAGTTTGGTGCACTGGTGACCAATGGCCAGGAGGAACTTGCCAGTCTTGCCAATCTTATAACCATCCGCTTTGCCGAACACAATGCTGAACACACCGCGTTGATCGGCAAATATTGGCAGGATAAACTGCATGATTTGGCCGCGGAATTTCCCGATCAAATCAAAAAGGTTGAGGGCGACGGACTGTTGGGAACGCTCTTCTTTGCCACTGCTGACGCAGCTGCCGAATTTTGCGGAAAACTCAATAAAGAGTACAGCATTGATATAAGTGCCCAGGTCTACAAAGCAAATTGTCCGCCGGCGGCATTGACCAAATTCCCGCTGATTGCGTCGGAAAAACTCCTGGATTACACCATTGCTGCCATGCACGATATTTTACGCGGACTTGAAAAGACTGTTCAAAAATGAATTCCATAGGATTGGATCTGGGGACCAGTGCTGTTAAAGGTGTGTGCTGGTCGCCGGAAAAAGGCATACTCAAAAAAATAAGCGAACGCATTGATTTACAACATCCGGCAGAAAATCATACTGAATTGGATGCCGGACGGTATTTTCAGCAGATATGGCGTATCATTTGCGAGTTGTCGCAAGCTGCCGATGAGCCGATTGCGGGAATCGCTTTTGCTGCAGCTTCGGGTAATACGCTGTTGTGCAGCAGCGATGGTGAGCCGTTGACCCCGATCATCAGCTGGCTGGATAACCGTATGCCGGACTTTATGCCCCCCGCAGAGTGGCAGGTAAGAGAAACTTCCGGATGGCCGCCATTATCAATGTTTACTTTAATGCATCTGGAGTATTTCAAACGATTCCAGCCTGATCTTATGCAGAAAAGTACCGTTGCCATGAACAACGACTTTGTTTTGTGGAAACTTTGCGGAAAGCATTTGCTCGACAGCTCCAATGCCACGCCGTTTTATCTGTGGAATCAAAGCCGGAACCGCTGGGCCGATTACTTGAGTTATTATGAACTTAAAGAATCGCAACTGCCGGAGATCGTGCCGACCGGAACTGTCGCCGGAAAGCTGAAAACTGAATTCATTCAAGGTAATTTGACTGCTAAGACAACGCTTGTAACCGGCAGTTTTGACCATCCGGCCGCAGCCAGAGCGGTAAATGTACTGACTCCCGGTAATATGCTTTTAAGCTGCGGAACCAGCTGGGTGGGATTTTATCCGGTAAAACAACGCGAAGATGTTCCGGATAATGAATTGTGCGATATATTCCAAGCTGCCAACGGCGGCTGCTGGGGAGCAATGTTTTCGCTTGCTCAAGTCGGTTTGGAAGTGGAAGAGTTTGTTGTGCAGCGTTACGGCAATATTACACAGCGTTATGAGTTATTCAACGAAGAAGCACTGGCAGGGAGCAATGCGGCAGAAAATATGATGAAATCGGTGATCATGCGTTTCAAAGAAAAGTTTGATCAACACTGCAATATGCAGAAAATAGTTATTTGCGGAGGCCCGTCTGAAGGCAAAGCATGGCGTTATTATCTGGAAAAATATTTGAATGTTGCTGTGGAAAATTCTCCATACGCAAGTTATACCGGAGCCGTAGGGGCCGCCAAAATTGCAGGAGGCTTGATAAAATGATTCTGGCAAATGAAATGGATAAAAAGATCTATCAGGAAGAATTTGCCAATGTTCTGCCTGATAAAATTTTTGATGCACATGTGCATATTTTTGAAAAAGCAGAGTTTCCGGAAAACTTTGAATTTCCGGAACAATCCTGCTACAAGCGTTTCGGTGGAGAATTTTCTCTTGCATTGTGGCATGAACTGATGCATGAATTACTGCCCGGACATGAGGTGTATATCAACTGTTTCGGAGTGCCTGATCTGCATAGCGATCACGATTGGGTGCCGCAAGTAAATCATCAAAACGAATTTTCCATGGTGCTGGTTTCACCGGCAGATAAAGTCGAAGATCTTGCCCGCCGGGTTGAAAACAGCAAGGCTGTCGGCGTAAAACCTTATCTGGATTACGCGGCACATGTTTTCAATAAAAAAGCCAATGATGTGGAAATATTGGATATGCTCTCTGCTGAACAGCTTGATTACATCAATAAAAAAGGTTTGGCAATAACGTTGCATATACCACGCAGCGGGCGTTTTGCCGATTTGCTCAATCAGCGGCAGATGGTGGAGCTTTGCAGCAAATACAGCAATATAAAATTTATTTTTGCCCACATCGGCAGAGCGTATTTCATGCGGAATATCAAAGATAGCAATATTGAGGAACTTGCTCAATATTCCAATGCTTATTTTGATACAGCCATGATCAACAACCCGGATATTATAAAATACGCCTGCGATCATTTCCCTGCCGAACGCATATTGTTCGGTTCCGATGCTCCGATTGCATTATTACGCGGTAAATCGGTCGAAATAAATAATCAGTACGCCTATTTGATGGGCGAAAATTACAAGATCGGTACTGCCATACTTGATACTGAAAATATTGTGAATTTTACCACTTTTTTCTACGAACAGCTACGGGCAGTCGTTGCCGCAACCGGCAGTAATGCAATGAAAATGATATTGTTTGATAACGCATATAAACTTTTTACAGGAATAAAACAATTATGAAAATCGGTCTTTTGCCTTTGTATATATCTCTTTACGATCAGGTTGCCCCGGAAACCGGCAGATTTCTCCGCCCTTTTGCCGGAAAAATTGCTGATGAATTGGCAAAACGCGGATTTGAAGTTGTGCAAAGTCCCGCCTGTTGCGTAAAAAATGAATTTGCTGATGCAGTCAAACTCTTTGAAGAGAGCAACTGTCAGGCGATCGCCACTTTACATCTGGCATATTCGCCTTCGCTGGAAGCCATTGAACCTTTAAGCAATACAGAGCTGCCGATAGTAGTCATTGATACGACATTTGATTATGAATTTACCGCCCCGGACGGCATTATGAATAATCATGGCATCCATGGAGTGCAGGATCTCTGCAACCTGTTATTGCGTAATAAAAAACAGTTTCTGATCTCTGCCGGACACTGGCAAAACTCCGATGTGCTTGACCGGGCGGCACAGCAGCTTGAAAGTGCAGTCATGGCATGGAATATGGTGCATTGCCGGGTGGGGAAGATCGGTGGTGATTTTGACGGTATGGGCGACTTCCGGATTCCTGACGGAGCATTGAATATACAAGTTGTGGAATACACTCCGGCAAGCGAAGTATCAGATGAAGAAATCGCTGCAGAGCTGGCATTGGATAAAGAGCGTTTCAAGTGGGATAACAATATCACTGAAAACGCACTCCGCAACACCTTGCAGACTTCGCTCAAGATCCGCAAATGGCTTGAGCAGCAAAAACTGGATGCTTTTACCATGGCATTCCCCGGCATAAACCGGCAGGATAATTGGTCAACGGTGCCGTTTCTGGAGTGTTCTAAAGCAATGGAACGCGGGATCGGCTATGCGGGCGAGGGCGATGTGCTTACCGCCGCAGTTACCGGTGTGCTGGCAAAAGTATTTCCTGAAACATCGTTTACAGAAATGTTCTGCCCGGATTGGAAAAACGATCGTATTTTCACCAGTCACATGGGCGAGATCAATCCGGCGATCTGTGCAGACAAGCCGTATCTGCACGAAATGCCCTATCGTTTCAGCGATACAGGCAATCCGGTGATTGCAACGGGGTGTTTCAAGGCGGGCAAGGCGGTGCTGGTGAATCTGGCACCTGGTGCGGATGGCGTATTCACATTGATCGCAGCTCCGGTAACATACGAAGTTGTGTCAGATTACCCCAGGACCAGCAACTGCGGGTGGTTTACGCCGGTCAACAGCAATATAGCAGATTTTCTTGAAGAATACAGCCGGGCCGGCGGAACGCATCACCTGACCTGCTGTTACAATGGAAATATTGCAGTACTCAAAGACTGGGCTCATTTGATGAATTTCAAATTTGTTGTTCTCTGAAGAGTAACTCCATCAATCATTCTGAAATGCTTTTTGAGGAAAAAACTTCTGTATTTCGCTGTGAAATGAAATTCTAAAAATCACTTCACTTTTATTCAGAAAAACTCAGAATTATGGCAAAAGTAAAAGAAAAACGGCAATAGTCTTTTATGAATTTTTTGTTAAAACCGCCTTGATTTTGCTTAAATTCAAAAGAAGATCATCTCCAATCATCTTTTACATTGCTTGCGGAGCTTTAAAATATAAATCAGAGTTACTTGTATTGTTTTCTTTGATGAAATATATATGAAAGATATCGTTGTTGGTGCAATTTTGCGACGAAATGATTTTTTTGAACTTCCTGAGAATTTTCAAAAATTAACAACGAGGATCGTTCTGCGAAGAAAAACTTCCCTGAACACTCCACTGTTTTGATAGCATTTTATTATTACAAACGCTCTGCTGCATCTAACCATTTATCAACATTAGTCATTCCTAATGATAATAATTTATCCTGGATAACAATCACTCGGTGCAACATATCTCCCTTATCAAGTTCTTCTTGTTCTTCCGATTCTGCAAACAATCGTGTCATTAGTTGCATGAAATTTTCTTCATAATCATATATCGTAATTTTTCTTTTTTCAACATAACTGATATATGTTTCAAATGCGATCAACGCATATTGGGGATCTAATATAGCTTTTTTATTTACCCAAGCTCCGAATAGAAATAATGACGATGGCTCTTTGTCTGTGTTTTTTATTAGGATTTCAAAGAAAATTTGTATTAATTTTAGAGGAATATCTATTACTGATATGTTGTTTTCCGGTGAAGCCGCCAATATTCCGCAATTGGCAAAAACGGTAGGACTTTCCGAAGCCTATGTAACCAGGATTGTTTCACTATTTAATCTTGCCCCATCCATTGTCGAGGATATTTTAAATGGCAATATTCCTGATGGGCTGTCATTGGCACAGCTCACGGAAGGTTTGCCGGACAGTTGGCAGGAACAATGCAAAAAACTTGGATTTTCTTTCCGTCAAATGAAAATTTGAGGAAGGTATCCACCCTTTTCAGAAATTACAACTTGTTATGCGAGGCAAATTGGCGTATAGAACCAAATTCTGAAAACGAAAAAGGAACAGCTTGAGGTTTTCTGCAAATATATTGTAAGCTGGCGTTTATGCTGGGTTTGATAAATTGTTTGTTCAAATTGTATTCGTCTTGCGTAAACCTTGCTTGCGTGCAAAACAGTTTCTTGTTTACACAACAAAAAAACGGCTCCATATAGTTTATTATACATGGAGCCGTTTGTGCAAACTTTATTCTTCGAAGACAATTATTTTGTTTGCCCCGAAGTTACA
>JAZMZK010000016.1:0-40084 GCA_045585955.1 Victivallaceae bacterium | reverse complement strand
CTGCAAACGGGGAGCTTTTTTCAGCAGCGGTATGATTTTATCCCACTTTACATTGCCTTGCCCGGGGAGATGGTGCTGATCTTTATTGCCGTAATTGTCGTGCAAATGGCAGTTGACCACATCAGGCAGCATCCGTTCCAGCCGCACGACGGCATCTTCCCACGGCGGAACTGCCACACCAACTGCGTTCCAGCGCAAATAGGCTTCGCCTTCGGTATAGAGCCGACCGCTGTCCATAATATTGGCGTGGCCGGAGTCGTAGCAGAATCCGAAGTTGGGGGAGGGGAACTTTTTACGCAAATACAAAAGCGTATCCAGCGAAGTAAGTTTGCCCCAGCCGTTTTCCACGGCAATAGTGATGTTGAGTTTTTCAGCTTCCGGCAAAAGTTTTTCCAGCATATCGCACGCTCTGGAAAGATGTTTTTCGGTGGTGATCTCCGGGAAAAGGTGGTCGGCCCCGGTGTGCATGGTAACAGTCTTGCACCCCAGTTCGGCAGCCATGAGCAGCGCCATTTTCTGACGGATGAACAAGGCTGGCCGTTCCTCTTCAAAGACACAGATCAAATCCCAGTGCATACCGTAAGGAGCGTGGGCATCGCCGAAACTCAAACCGGATTCTGCCAGTTCAGCGGCAAATTTTTTTGCCTGCTCCGGGTGGGCGATCAGGTGTTTGAGCAGTGGCGAACTTAATACCAGATGCTTTGCTCCGTTGGCGGCAAATTCATTCAACCGGCACTTCCGCAGATTTTCCGGATAGCTCAAAAAATCAAATAAATAACTTATGGGAGCAGGGGCACTCATAAAAAAACTTCCTCAGGGTTGTCTGGTTAAAAACACAACAAAATATATATCATATTGTCTTTATTTCAAGGCGGAAAACAGATTTATTTTTTGCTTTTTTGCCGCTTGATTGTAAAGTAAGAGTGTGTAACCACAAGGAGAATAAGCTTTATGAAAAAGATTTATGCCCTTAACGGCAGCCCCCGCAGTAACGGCAACACCGCTTTGATCTTGAAAAAAGCTCTGGAAGGAGCGGCAAGTGTGGGGGCAGATATTGAATTCATCGACTTGGGAAAATTGAACTTTTCCGGCTGCAAGAGTTGTTTTGAGTGCAAGCGCAAAGGCTCAAAGAATTTTGGGAAATGTGCATTGAAAGATGATTTTTCGCCTGTATTGGAAAAACTTCAGCAAGCCGACGGTATCATTATGGGTTCGCCTGTTTACTTCGGAGGCGAAACCGGACTTTACCGCAACGCTCTGGAACGGCTCTTTTTCCCCGTTTTGCGTTATACCGCACCTCCCGGCAGTGCCGCAGCTAAAAAGGTGAACTTTGCTTTTGTTTACACTATGAATATACCCGAAAGTGCCATAACTGAATACGGCTACAAAGAAACTCTGGAAAAAACTCTCAAATTCCCCGAACTGGTATTTAAAAGCGATCCGGCAGAAGTCCTTTATGTATGCGATACTTACCAGTTCAGCGATTACAGCTTGTATGAATCAAGTTTGTTTGATCCGGAACACAAAAAACTTATGCGTGATCAGCAATTCCCCCTTGATCTGGCAAAGGCATTTGCTTTGGGCAAAACTCTGGCTGAAAAAAATTAACGCTTTTCCCGGAAAAACGGTTGCAAATTTCCTGATTTGTGGTATCTTTTGAGATAAAAGTTTTTACAGGAAATAACTCATGGCTTTACTGGAAGTAAAAAATCTTAAAGTTGATTATCCGCTGCGGGGTTCGTGGTTTGCCAAACGCAAATATCTCCATGCGGTGGACGATGTGTCGTTTACCGTTGACCGGGGCGAAACTGTGGGGCTGGTGGGTGAAAGCGGCTGCGGCAAAAGTTCCATAGCCAAAACTCTGGTGCGGCTGGAAGATCCGGCGGCAGGTTCCATACACATTGCCGGAATGGATATTGCTGCATTGAAAGGCAAGGCGTTGCGGAAGGCACGGAAAAAGTTCCAGATGGTTTTTCAGGATCCTTACGGTTCGCTGAATCCCCGTTTGAGTATCCAAAGTACGCTCGATGAAGTTTTATCGCTGCACACAACTCTCAATAAAGCCCAGCGTTTAGAGCGTATGCAGGAGCTTATGCAGTTAGTGGGGCTGGACCCCGGTCAGCTGGGGCGTTACCCCCACGAATTTTCCGGCGGGCAGCGGCAGCGTATCGGTATAGCCCGGGCGTTGGCGACCGAACCGGAACTTTTGATTGCCGACGAACCAGTTTCGGCGTTGGATGTCAGCGTGCAGGCTTCGATCATAAATCTTCTGAAAGATTTGCAGAAAACCACCCGGATCGGTCTGCTCTTTATCGCCCACGATCTGGCGGTGGTGGAACATATCAGCGACCGGATACTGGTCATGTATTTGGGGCGTATCGTGGAAAGTGCCCCCGCAAGCGAGCTTTGCCGTAAGCCTTTGCACCCCTACACGGCAGCATTGCTTTCGGCAGTGCCCACTTTGGAAAAGCGTTCGGAAGCAAGGATCAAACTCTCCGGCGATGTCCCCAGCCCCTTAAATCCGCCCGGAGGGTGTGCGTTCCACCCCCGCTGCCCCTACGCAAGGGAAAAATGCCGCAAAGAACGGCCGGTTTTGCGGGAAATCGCCCCGGGGAGATTTTCAGCATGTTTTAATACCACAGAAAATGGTGTTTTTACTTGCGAAACACCGTAATAAAGTGTATATTAAATCAATTTGATTTTTTTAATCTTTTAACCTTATGAGGTACTACTATGAATATTGAATGGGACAAACTCGGTTTTGAATTTATGCCGACCCGGTCGAATGTGCGTGCCAGCTTCAAAGATGGCAAGTGGAGCGAACTTAAACTTTTCAACACCTACGATATAACCATGTCGGTTGCTGCCAACTGTATGCACTACGGTCAGGCGATTTTTGAAGGCATGAAGGCGTTCCGTATGAAGGACGGCCGTATCGGTGTTTTCCGCCCCCAGATGAACGCCAAACGCTTCAACAGCAGTGCTGAACGGATCCTTATGGAAACTTTGCCCGAAGAGATGTTTCTGGAAGCTATCAGGATGGTGGTCAAAGATAATGCCGACTACATTCCGCCCTACGGCACCGACGGCTCGCTTTACATCCGTCCGGTGATGTTCGGTACCTCGTCCCAGATCGGTGTATCGCCCAGTTTTGACTATGAATTTGTGATGATGGTCATGCCCGCCGGACCCTACTACAAGGGTGGTATCAAGCCGGTGGATGCTTTGATTTTTGACGAACTTGACCGTGCGGCACCCCACGGCACCGGCAATATCAAGTGCGCCGGTAACTACGCAGCAAGTCTTTACTCCAGCAAGATGGCGAAAAAAGCCGGTTGCCCGGTGGCGCTCTTCCTTGACCCCGCCACCCACGAATATATCGACGAATTCGGTACCAGCAACTTTTTCGGTATCACCAAAGATGGCAAATATGTCACTCCCGAATCACCCTCGGTGCTGCCCAGCGTGACCAACGATTCGCTTTTGACTTTGGCGCAGGATCTGGGTATCGAAGTGGAACGCCGCAAGATCCACAAGTCTGAACTGGCTGACTTTGCGGAAGTCGGTGCCTGCGGTACAGCGGTGGTCATCACCCCCATCCATCACATCTACTACAAAGATCAGGTCTTTACCTACGGCGACAACATCGGCGAAGTCAGCAGCAAGCTCTACTACGGCTTGAAGGCTATCCAGTACGGTGAAGCCGAAGATAAGCACAACTGGATGTTTATTGTTGACTGATAAGGTGGTTTGAGGCGTAAAATGAAGATTTTTCATCAGCCGAAAGAATTGCAGGAATATGCTTTGAACTGCAAACGCTCCGGCAAACGCATAGCGCTGGTGCCCACCATGGGCTTTCTCCATGCGGGACATGCGTCACTTATTGATATAGCCCGGGAACGGGGCGACGAGGTGATCGTTTCCATTTTTGTAAACCCCACCCAGTTTGCTCCCACCGAGGATTTGGATAAGTACCCGAGGGATTTTGAGAACGATTGCAAACTCTGCGAAGCTCACGGGGCAACTGCAGTCTTTGCACCCCAGCCGGAAGATATGTACGCTTCCGACCGCTCGATCTGGGTGGACGAAACTACTCTTTCCAAGGTGTTGTGCGGCAAAAGCCGCCCCATCCACTTCCGGGGGGTGCTTACGGTGGTCAGCAAGCTTTTTAACCTGACCCTGCCGGATGTGGCGGTCTTCGGCAAAAAAGATGCCCAGCAGGCGATCATTATCAAACGCATGGTGCGGGATCTGGATTTCCCGGTGGAGATCGTACTGGGCGATCTGATCCGTGATACGGATAATGTGGCAATGAGTTCCCGCAACCGCTATCTTACTGAAGATGAAAGAGTTCGTGCCCGCAGTATCTCTCAATCAGTCTTTGCCGCCGAAGCCAAACTCAAAAGTGAGGGCGTAAAGGCGGTCAGCGAAGTTATCGAAGAAGCCGTAAAACGCATAAGCGATGCCGGCGGCGTAGTGGATTATGTGGAAGTCAGAGATGCCGATAATCTGGAAGACCCCACCAGCAACAGCAAAGAACTGCTCTTTGCCGTGGCGGCAGTATTCGGCACCACAAGGCTTATTGATAACTGCTTTGTGAAATTGTAAAATAACAGGATAAATATGAAAATACTCGATTACCGCAAAAATGATTTTGCTGCCGGGTTGGAGGTGATCTACAATCGCCCCAGCTATCCTGCAACCATTGAAGACGCAGTACGCAATATTGTCAACAATGTCCGCAGCGAAGGCGACAAAGCCTTGCAGCGTTATGCGTTGGAGTTTGATAAAGCTGAACTTACTCCATCAGAGTTCAAAGTGAGTGATCGCGAGATCGCCGCCGCTGAAAAGTCGTTGGATAAATCAGCTAAAGCGGCAATCAAAACAGCGTTGAAAAATGTGCAGACCTTTGCCAAATTGCGTATACCCAAAGCGTGGAAAAAGGTTGTCCGCAAAGGTGTTACGCTGGGCGAGCGGTTTGTGCCCATGGAACGGGTGGGGGTCTATATCCCCGGCGGAACCGCACCTCTGGTTTCCACCGTTATCCATACTGCCGGTATCGCCAAAGCTGCCGGAGTCAAGGAGATCGTGGCAGTTACTCCCCCCGGCAAGGATGGCAAAGTCCACCCGGCGGTGTTGTATGCCATGAAAGCTGCCGGAGTTACTGAAATCTACCGTTTGGGCGGAGTCTACGGCATTGCCGCTATGGCTTACGGTACGGAAACTGTGCCCAAAGTGGAAAAGATCGTGGGCCCGGGCAACGCCTATGTTACCGCCGCCAAAAAACTGGTTTACGGAGCAGTGGCGATCGACATGGTCGCCGGGCCGTCGGAAATCATGGTGATCGCCGACGAAACTGCCGATCCGGATAAAATCGCCGCTGACATGCTTTCGCAAGCTGAACACGGCAGCGGTCTGGAACAGGCTCTTACGGTGACGACCGACGAAACCATGCCGGAAAAGATTTTGACTGCATTAGCTGAACGGAAATCCACGCTCCCGAGAATGGCAACTGTGGATAAAGTTCTGGAACAGGGCAGCTGGATAATCGTGGTCAAAGATATGGCTCAAGCGGCAGAAATCGCCGGAAAATACGCTCCCGAACATCTGGAGATCTGCTGTAAAGATGCCCGCAAAGTGGCAAAGACCATCAAGGCTGCCGGGGCATTGTTTATCGGGCATTGGACACCGGAACCCATTGGCGATTTCTGTGCAGGCCCCAGCCATGTGCTGCCTACGGCGGGAAGTGCCAAGTTCTTCTCCGGCTTGACGGTGGAAGGATTTTTCCGGCGGATGAGCACGGTGGAATACACCGAAGAAGCTATCCAGAAAGAGATTGCCGTTGCCGAAAAGTTTGCCGAAATGGAAGGTTTGGCAGCTCACGGCAGAAGTGCCTCTTCCCGGCGGAGCAAGTAAAAAATGAACCAGCTCTGGCAGTATTTGACTGCACCCATTGTGCGGGTGGTATTGCTGCTCATTTGCAGCAATGTATTTATGACTTTTGCCTGGTATGGGCATTTGAAAAACCTTGCCAACAAACCGTGGTACATTGCGGCGTTGGTCAGTTGGGGAATTGCGCTTTTTGAATATCTTTTGCAGGTGCCTGCCAACCGGCTGGGGCACGCTGGCGGGGTAACGCTCGCCCAGCTTAAAATCATGCAGGAAGTTATCACTTTGAGCGTGTTTGTACCCTTTGCACTCTTTTATATGAACGAAAGTTTGCGTTGGAACCACCTTGCCGCCGGGGTCTGTCTGGTGCTGGCAGTGATATTTGTGTTTGCATTTGGTAAATAAAGGTTGAGGGTATGGATTTAGCAGAATTTTCCAAATATTATTCGCTGGATAAAGAGTCGCAGGATTTTCTTGTAAAGTACGGCTTTAACGAAATAGCCGACCAGTTGGAAGTTGTTCCGGCAAGTTTGAGCGATGAGTATTTGCTCAACGCCGCCGATAAGCTCAATAAAAAGCTTGATACCAAACAGATTCTTGAGGCTGCCGCCGAAGTGCGCAATGACCCATTTCTGCTTGCCAATTACAATTTTCTCTGCCACTACTGGCTGGAACGCTCCGATACGCTTATGTACGGTTATAAACTTGCCCAGTTTGAAAACGGTTTGGAAAATGCTCACGCCGGAGTTTACAACCTTCTGGCAGTGCTGACCGCTTTTGAGTATGTGGAAAAAACTTATGCCCGCTTGGGTCTGCCCCCGGAAGTTGCACAGGCGACTTTGCAGTATACCACCGGAGCCATTGCTGAATACGCCGCCGGTAACGATAACAAACTGGGGATCAACGGTCGCAAGCTTCATTGGTTCCGTTTTTACATCGACGGCAAATTGTTCCGCATCGGCAGATTGGAATTTATGATCCAGGATCCGCTGCCCTATTTGCCCATAGCGTACCGCCGTAATTCTGACGGTAAAGTCATAGCACTCTGCCGCCACGGCTGGCTGTTGAGCAAAGATGGTTTGCAGTTGTTTGAAAGCGATGATCCGGCCAAAGCATACATCAAAGCCAAAGTTGAGCAGACTGCTGATACCATCAGCGGTATACCCATCAACCCCAAGGGTTTTGCGGAAGTTGACAGGTTTATCACGCTCAACACCAATGAGTATACCGCTTTGTGGAACATGTGGGATCTTGTGCCGGGTGTGCATATTCCCGGCGGCGGCGGCATGAAACGCGTGCTGATCGAAGAATCGTTGCGCAAAGCAAGAGATTTCTTCCCCAAATATTTCAATAGAAAGGTTGCGGGCTTCTCCTGCTTTTCGTGGATCTACAATCCGGATTTTGAGGAAGAACTGCCCAATTCCAATCTGGCGGATTTTATGCGGGAAGTTTATTTATTTCCATTTAAAAGCGTGGGGGTGGAAGGTTTGTGCTTTGTCTTTGGCAAGAGCGATAAAGAGTGGAGCGATTACCCGGCTGACAACAGTTTGCGGCTGGCGTTCCACCGTTTGCGGGAAGCGGGCAAACGCTTGAAAGCGGGCGGCATGTTTATTGATGCAAATACCATTGACTACTTCGGTACGCAGAAATACCGTAATGACTACGGTGCATTTGACGAACTTTAAGGCAAAAACATGAACGATTGGCTGGATATACAAAGTGACCCGGTGCATACCAAACGGGAGCGGGAAAAAGCCCGGGAATTGCGGAACTCCGACTGGTGGAAAAATCTGCTGGCTCAAGGCATTTGCCACTATTGCCAGGGGCATTTTAAACCTGAAGAGTTGACCATGGATCATATAGTGCCGGTCGCCCGGGGAGGCAAGTCCACCCGGGGCAATATTGTAGCGTGCTGCAAAGAGTGCAACAACCGCAAAAAGTATCTGACTCCCGCAGAGATGATAATGTTTGAGCTGGAAGCCAAGGAAAAAGCAGCTCAAAAAAACGAAGACGAATGAAAAATAATGTACATACAGGAGAATAACTATGCCTTTTGATCGCGGCAGTGTAACTGTTACTACTTTTAAATTAAACGCCCCGTGGCCGGAAGATGCCGTGGAGCTTTTCAACGCCAACCGTGCCGGAACTCTGGACAGCGTAAAAGATGATGTTCAAGTGGGCTGGACTACCGGACGCTGTCTGCTGGACAGCAATCTGGACGAAAACAGCGTGATCGCCGGAAGCTGCTGGTATTTGAACTTGCGCAAAGCCGAACGCAAGATACCCTCTTCGCTGTTGAACGCCATCTGCAAGCGGGAAGAGTTGGTCTACATGCGTGCCAACGAGCTGGACTTTGTGCCCTCCAAGGTCAAAAAAGAGATCAAGGCTCAAGCTGTTGAACAGTATTTGATGAAAATGCCCCCCGCCATCGCCGCAACGCCCATGGTCTATGACCCGGCGGCAAAATTGCTCTATCTGGGGACGGCATCGACTAAACAGATCGAAGATTTTATCGGATTTTTCTACCAGACTTTGACTGTGGAGCCTTTGCAGGTAACTCCGGGAACATTGCTCAACGAAGAATTTGGCAAGCTGGAAACCGATCTGCCCATACTTTCGCTGACCGATGAAGAGTGTGACGAAATGACGCCCGGACGGGATTTTCTCACTTATCTCTGGTATTTAAGCGAAACCGGAGCGGTGACTATTGAACACCCCCAGTATGGCGAATTTGATATAATGGTGGAAGGGCCGTTGGTCTTTGCCTCCGGCGATCTGGCAAAAGGTTCCGGCGAAACCGCAGTGAAAAAGGGCGATCATCCCCAGCAGAGCGCCGAAGCCAAAGCGGCGTTGGCGGTGGGCAAAAAGCTGAAAAAAGCCAAAGTGACCCTGACCCGGGGCGAAGATATCTGGAGCGGTACTTTTGATGCCGACAAATTTGTGATTAGTTCGCTCAATTTGCCGGAAGGTGAAGAGTTGGAGCCGGACAGCCGGTTCGCCGAGCGTATGCAGAATATACTGGTATTCAACGAAGCATGGGCATTGTGTTTTAAACTTTACGCTCAAAGCATGTTCGATAAATTTGAAGAAACCAGCAAGGCGCTGAAAGATTGGGCGCAAAACCGTAATTCGCTGTAAATAAGAGGTGTGCTATGGATTTTCTGGATGTGATGCGTAAACGCCGCAGCTGCCGTGCCTTTGATCCGGCAAAAACAGTTTCGCGGGAAGATTTGCTGAAAATCGTGGAGGCGGGGCGGCTCTCCCCCAGCGGGTGCAACTCCCAACCGTGGAAGTTTATTGTAATAGACTCTCCAGAAGCCAAAGCCAAACTTTGCGATGCTGTGGTAGTGGAAAATGGTGCCACCGGCGCTCCGTGGCGGAGTCAGGTAAGTGCCTTTATATTGCTGGTGGAACAACCGGCAAAAGTTATGCAGTGCGTGGCAGATCATTATAAAGATACCCAGCGTTTTGCCCCCGGCGATATTGGCATGGCATGTATGAATATGTGCCACGAAGCCGATTCGCTGGGACTTGCAACTTGCATTATCGGTATGAACGATCAAGCCAAACTGGAAAAATATTTCAATATCCCCTCCGGGCGGGATGTACGGCTGGTGTTGGCGATCGGTTACGCTGCCGACCCGGATGCC
The DNA here is from genome assembly GCA_045585955.1 of Victivallaceae bacterium. Taxonomy (GTDB): domain Bacteria; phylum Verrucomicrobiota; class Lentisphaeria; order Victivallales; family Victivallaceae; genus SIG78. Next base: position 30,545 of record JAZMZK010000016.1, on the reverse strand, counting down.
CCGGTGAACAAAGTGCGGAAAAATCTGGAAGAAGTCTGCTCTTTCAATAGTTGGGAGTAAGCGGCAAGTCCGCACCGGTACCGCTTCTCTACGATGTGGCAAGTCGGACGAGTCGGACGGGGCGGACAGGTCGGACAGGTCGGACAGGTCGGACAGGTTGGACAGGTTGGACAGGTTGGACAGGCACGAGATTGCCCGCAGATTTGCTCAACACAGGTCGGCAAAGTCGGCGTTTACAAATCCTGCCAGATCTTCGGGGCTGATTTCCAGATTCAGCCCCACTTTTCCGCCGGAAACGAATATTTTTTCAAAGAGTATCGCCGTTTCGTCAATGAAGGTGGGGAAAAGCTTTTTCATGCCGACAGGCGAACAGCCGCCGTGGATGTAGCCGGTGAGCGGCAAAAGCTCTTTTTGTTTGATCATGGCAATACTTTTTACTTTGGCGGCTTTGGCGGCTTTCTTCAAGTTCAAACTGCCCACAGCTGGTACTACAAATACAAAATGCTCTTTATCAGGACTTTCGGCCACGAGGGTTTTGAAAACTCTGTCGCCTTCCACCTGAAGTTTGCGGGCGATGGACTGGGCATCGATCTCGCCATCAGATATATCGTATTCATGGGGGGTGAAAGCTATGGAGCTTGTTTCCAAAAGGCGTATTGCGTTGGTTTTTGTGGAATTTGCCATGTTTTTTCTCCGGTAAAATTATCTTTTTTCCGGCGTAATATAGCATTAAATGGTAAAATTGTGAAAAAAAATCATAAAACTTTAATAAAAAATGATTTTTGCCCTTGATAGTTTGGCAAATTATTGTATATTATAGTGAAGGCAGATCGTCGTTATTTATGGCGATGGCTTTCCACAACATGGGCGTCAGAGTGAAACGCGATAGTGTAAAGTGGGTTCGGATTACCGATCCGCTTTTTTTGTTATCAGCGCCCTGAAAAGTCCGGCAGATCGCCGGTGCAATGTAATGAATTTAAAACAGGAGGATGAAATATGAATAATGAACTGCTGAACATTCTTGAATGTATTGAACAGGAACGCGGTATCAACCGCAATCAGCTGATTGGAGCTGTGGAAGCGGCAATACTTTCCGCATCGAAAAAAAGTATTCACCCCGCCAATGATATTACTGTGCGGATCGATCCGAAAACCGGAGATATCCGTGCCTGGGCAAAACTTCAGGTTGTGGAACAGCCGGTCAATGCCGACCAGCTGGTGTTTGCCCGCGCCCAGGAACGCTTCCCGGATGTGAAAATCGGCGATATCGTGGATTGGGAAGTAACTCCCCGCAACTTCGGCAGAATTGCCGCCCAGAGCGCCAAACAGGCGATCATGCAGCAGTTGCGCAAGGCGGAAAAAGATATAGTTTATTCGGAGTTTGCCGACCGCATCGGTCACATTATCAGCGGCACCGTGCGCCGGTTTGAAAATGGTTCTCTGATCATTACTTTCGGTAAAGCCGAGGGGATACTTTCCCCTAAAGACAAGATTCCGGGCGAACAGTATCTGCCCGGGGAGAATATCCATGTGGTGCTGGTCAGAGTCGATACCGAAACCGCCGGGCCGAGTTTGATCGTATCCCGCAGCTGTCCGGAATTTGTCCGCGCTCTGTTTGAGCGTGAAGTCAGCGAGATCCACGATGGTACTGTGGAGATCATGGGCATTGCCCGGGAAGTCGGCAGCCGCAGCAAAGTGGCGGTCAAGAGCAACGATGACCGCATCGATCCCGTGGGCGCCTGTGTCGGGGTGCGTGGCAGCCGGGTCAAGGAAATAACCAAAGAGCTGGGGAATGAACGCATCGACATCGTGCCGTGGAGCAGCGATATAAAGCAGTACGCCGCCAACGCTTTGCAACCGGCAACCATCCAGTCGGTAACGGTCAACGAAGCCAAGCACGAAATGGTGGTGCATGTTACCCCGGAACAGAGCAAACTGGCTTTTGGTAAAAAGGCACAGAATGTCCGCTTGTGTGCAAATCTGTTGAGATACAAGATCAATATTCAGATAGAAGAACCCTTGAAGACGGTTTCGTTTGAAGACAGAAAAGCGCAGGCCGTTGTTGCTCTTGCTGCGGCAGCAGGGGTTGACAATATCACTGCCGAAGTGCTGGTTTCCAACGGATATCTGACTGTGGATGATCTGCTGGATGCCGACAGCGAAGAGCTTGTAAATCTGCCCGGCATTGACGCTGAAGAGCTGCAAGCAGCTTTGGATAAACTTAATGACCGGTGAGAAAGGATGTGATTACTTATGAAAAAACTCAAAGTTAAGGATTTGGCGGAAACTTATAAAGTATCCGTAGAAGAAGTGATCGCCGAGCTTACCCGGCAGGGGATAACTGTAAAAGCCGCCAGTTCCCAGATCCCGGAAGATATGGTGGAGTTGGTTGAAGCATATTTTGACGATCTTTATGTAGGTGACGATGCTCCCGCTGTCAAAGACGACCGCCCCCGCAACAAGCAGAAAAGCCGGGGTAAGGAAGATATTGAGCGTTCCGGAAAAAATAATAAGCCCAACAAGCATAAGGATAACTCCGCACATGACAGCACTCCGGCTGCCGGTGGTGCGGTGGTTGATGGCGTTGCCAGACTTTCGGCACCTTTCATTGTAAAGAATGTAGCCGAAGCCATCGGCAAAAAGCCCAACGAAGTAATTGGCGAATTGATGAAGCTGGGCGAATTGTTGAGCATCAACCAGCCGATTTCCGAAAATACTTTGCGTAAACTGCTGAAAAATTTCAGTCTGGAACTGGAAATCGTGCAGGTGGAAAAGAAAGCCGCTCTGGAAGCCGACAACGATTACGAAATGCCCGCTCCGGCTGATCCGGCTGATTTGCCGGAACGGCCTCCGGTAGTGACATTTATGGGCCATGTTGACCACGGCAAGACCTCCTTGCAGGACCGAGTTCGCAATACCCATGTTGTGGAAGGCGAATCCGGCCGCATCACCCAGCATATCGGGGCTTCGACGGTGGTTTTCAACGGCAAACCCATTACCTTTATCGACACCCCCGGACACGCCGCTTTTACCAGTATGCGTGCCCGTGGAGCCAATGTTACTGATATTGTGGTATTGGTAGTTGCTGCCGACGACGGCTTTATGCCCCAGACGGTGGAAGCGATGAATCACGCATTGGCGGCCAAAGTTCCGCTGATCGTGGCGATCAACAAGATCGACTTGCCCGATGCCAACCCCGACCGCATTTACCTGCACATGCAGCAGAACAATCTTACTTGCGAAGATTGGGGCGGTACCGTGGGGGTGGTCAAAGTTTCTGCCAAAACCGGCGAAGGTATCGACGACCTTTTGGAACGAATTCTGCTGGAAGCCGAAATGCTGGATTTGAAGGCAAATCCCAAACGCCCCGCCGTGGGGACAGTTATCGAAGCGCAGGTGGAAAACGGCCTTGGCCCCACCGCCAGTATTCTGGTGCAGAACGGTACACTTTCAGTGGGCGATGTGGTGCTTGCCGGTGAAGAGTTCGGCAGAGTCAAGACTCTGATCAACGACCGCGGTCAGCGCATCAAGAGTGCCGGGCCCAGTACCCCGGTAAAAGTTGTCGGTCTTTCCGGCGTACCGGAAGCGGCAGATAAGCTGGTAACTTGCGTCAACGAAAAAGCTGCCCGTCAGGAAGCTGAACAGCGGCGTGCTGCAAGCCGTGCCTTACACCTTGCCAACCAGACCATCAGCAGTGCCGAAGACTTGTTCAGCAAGCTCAATGAACAGGAACACAAATCGTTGCGGCTCATCATCAAATCCGACGTTCGCGGTTCCGGCGAAGCTATTGAAGAATCCCTCAAACAGCTGCCCAGCGAAAAGATCGGTGTGGAAGTGGTGATGAACGGCGTAGGTGCCATTACTGAAAACGATGTAACGCTGGCGGCGGCAAGCGATGCTATTGTAGTAGGTTTCCACGTGCGGGTCAACCCCGGCGTGAACGATATTGCTGAAAAATCCAAGGTGGAGATCCGTTTGTACAGTATTATCTACGAATTGCTGGAAGATATCACCGACGCTCTCACCGGCCGTCTGGAACCCGAAAAGCGGGAAAAAGAGCTGGGTAAAGCCAAGATATTGCAGATCTTTGAACTCAACAAAGGTCCCAAAGTCTGCGGCTGTCTGGTGGAAGATGGCGTGGTCAAAGTGGGCAGCAAAGCCCGTGTGTTCCGCAATAATCAGCTGATTTACAATGGCGAAGTGGCATCTTTGCGCCGTTTCCAGGACGATGTAAAAGAGGTTCGTGCCGGTTTGGAATGTGGTATCCGGCTGGATAACTTTGTAGACTTTATCGAAGGCGACGTGATCGACCTTTACGAAATCGAACTGAAAAAGGCTTCGCTGTAACAGGAGAATACTTTATGAGTGGTGCACCTGACCGGTTGACCCGGGTAAATGAACTTATCAAACGGGAGATGAGCGAACTTATCACCCGTTACAGTATAGCTCCGTCGCCCTCAATGCTGGTGTCAGTGACTGAAGTGCGAACTTCGGTGGATCTGCGCAACGCCACAGTAAGCGTAAGCGTTTTCGGCGGCGACAAGATCGCTCAAAGGATGGTGTTGGATAATCTCAACGCTGCCCGGCGGGATTTCCAGAGCGCTATGGCGCGCACACTGGGTTTCAAGCATACGCCGGTACTGGCTTTCCGCATAGATAAACGGGTTGCTGCCGGTGACCGGGTCTTTGCCTTGCTGGAAGAGTTGGAAAGCTCCGGCAGTGCCGACGGAGAAAAAGATGAGTGAAGATCGTTTTGCGGCAGTTCGCTCCCGCATATTGCAGGCAGAAAATATTCTGCTTGCCACCCATTTGAAACCCGATGGCGATGCCATTGGTTCCACGCTGGGCTTGGCGGAATTTCTGAAAAGTCTGAACAAAAATTGTTCGGTGGTGCTGCCGGATGGTATACCCGAGCTTTACAGCTTGCAGAAGTATGATTTTCTGACAATATTGCCGGAAGATCATGCCCGGTTTGATTTGATCATCTTGCTGGATACCGCTGTACCGCCCCGGGCGGGATTTACCGGAGCGGGCGGCGTGCCGGAGTGTGTGCTTGACCGCTTGCAGCTTATTGACCACCACCCCGACAATCCGGCTTACGGCAAGTGGAACTTGCTTGACCACCGGGCGGCAACGGCAGAAATGGTCTTTGCCTTGTGCGAGAGCTTCAACGAACCCATGCCGGAAAGTTGCGTCAACTTTCTGCTGATGGGGCTGTTGACCGATACCGGCGGTTTCCGCTTCGACAACACCGATCCGGAGGCGCTGCGTTCCGGGGCAAGGCTGTTGGAGTATGGAGCAAAACTCAACAAAGTGGTCAATCAAATCTACTTTAATAAGCCCTACAATCAGCAGCGGTTTGAAGCTGAATTGTTGGAGAAATACATATTCTGGACATGCAATAAGCGTGTGGCATGGTCGATCGTACCCCAGGAATTGCTGGATAAATACTCCTTTGATCTGCGGAATGCCGAAGGGGTGATCGATCAGCTGCGTGCCATTGCCGGAACCGAAGTGGTGGCGATCATCAGCCGCCGCGGCGGCAACAGCTACCGGATCAGTATGCGTTCAAAAAATCTTGCCCGGCCGGTCATTGATATAGCACGCAAATTCAACGGCGGCGGTCACGCTATGGCGGCGGGTATGAGTATGGATTTCAACTCTTTTGAAGAAGCTTCGGCATTTTTTGAGCGGGAAATACAGAGCCTTTTTAACGACGGAAATTGAGAGATTTTACCCCATGAGAAGATTTGACCCCAAACGACACCGGCTGCCCGCTTTTGAAAGCGATGCTATATTGCTGGTGGATAAACCGGCGACCTGGACAAGTTTTGATGTAGTGAATTTTGTCCGGTCAAGGTTCAATATACCCAAAGTGGGCCACTGCGGCACCCTTGACCCGGCGGCGACCGGGCTCTTGGTGCTGGTGCTGGGCAAATTCACCCGTTTGAGCGGAGCTTTGAGCGGGGTGGATAAAGTTTACGAAGCCAAACTTACCTTGGGGATCGAAACCGATTCCGAAGATATGGATGGAGAAATCATCCGTCAGAGCGATTGCTCCCATGTTACTGAAGAGATGCTGCGGAACTGCATTGCTTCATTTATGGGTAAATCCATGCAGATACCGCCCATGGTATCGGCATTGAAAAAAGACGGCAAAAAACTTTACGAACTTGCCCGGGCAGGTAAAGAGGTGGAGCGGGAACCACGGCCAATTGAAATATTTGATATAAAGCCCACATGCATAGCTTTGCCGGAGTGCGAATTTACCGTACATTGCTCCAAAGGCACTTATGTACGCACCATTGCTTCAGACATCGGTAAAAAGTTGGGCTGCGGAGCGGTTTTAAGCGGTTTACGGCGGACGCAAGCGGGTAAATTTTCTATTGAAGATGCAGTAACTGTTGATACACTTAAAACTTTTGAACAAGCTGAACTTAAAGAGTTTGTGGAAAAATTCCTTTACGGCAAAGCCTTGAAGATCGCTGCCGAAGCGGCACGCAATCAATAACTTTTTTGCGGGGTGAAAAATGATCAAAGAATATACCGATATGCCCGAAAGTAATGCTCCGGCAGAGCGATTTATTGATGAATTGCTTGACCATGGGGCTAAAGTGATTACCGTTGCGGAAATTATGGACCTGGTCGGCAAGAGCGATGATGAAACAGCGCAGAACAACCTCAAAGGGCAGGTCATTCGTGCTCTGGACTATCACGAAATATTGATTCCGGAAACTCCCGGCGAAAGTTATGTCAATGCGGAAAAACTTTTCAATGGAGCGGAATTTCTTATTGTACCTGATGCGTTGGAAATCGACAATAATATATTGATCCCCGGCCACCGTTTTGTGCCTTTTATGGATCAGGAGCTTTTTCCTTCCGAGATCACCTTGAAAGAAGCCGGAGCCAGAAAAGCTCAAAGTTACCGGCAGTTTTCGGCTGCTGCCGAAGAGATCATCCACTACCACTTGCTGATGGGGGCTGAAACGCTCTTTGATTTTTTTGCTGCTGAAGATGAAGAAAATATAGCCAACGCTCAAAACTCCAACAATCCGCAGCTGAAACTGGCGGTTTTGGATATGAAAAAGTTTTATGCGGAAACTCAATTTTCTGAAGGCGATGCTGTTATGGTCAAAGTAGTCGATTACAGTAAAGGTGTTTTTGAATTCCGTCTGGAAAACGGCAAGGATCGCAGCAGCAAAGCCGCCAAAGCTTTCCGCAACCACTTTGACGATGTTTTGGAAAAAGTTACTGAAGAGCTGCTTAACGGCGAACCGATCATCAATCAGCTGCGTACCGCATTTGCCTGCGACAACGAACTGTTGAAGAAACCGTTGATGTCGCTGGACGAAATGCTGATGAGCGATTCAGCTTTTGATATAGCTGTGGATGCGGAAGTCAGCACATTGGTCAAGCGGAACGAAGACGATGACTTTTGCGATTGCGGGCACGACCACCACCACGACGGGTGCGATTGCGGGCACGACCACCACCACGAATTGCCGGATAATGTGACCATCGGTTCCGGCGAAGTCGGCACTTTGGAAGAGATGCTGGAAAAACTGTACAGTATGCTCAATATGGTGGAGCTGGATGCTCTGCTTTTGGACAATTTTAAGAATCACGACTTGGATTTCAACAGCTTTTACAGCCGTGCCTTTGGCGAAAGCGAGCTGAAATTTGTGGATACCATGCAGGAAGCCTGTTTTTTCAACGCTCTGGAAGAACGCTTTGAAATAATGCTGGAAAATTACTCCCGGGAAGACGATAACGAATCTGCCGAGATCCGCAGTCTTATCGTAGAATTTACCATGGAACGCTGCCAGCTGATGAGCGAGTTTGCCAGCATGGCAGAAGAGTTGGAGCTGAAGCCGGAACTTTTTGAAGATCTTGCCGAAGTAACCGCTTTGCTGGACGAAGCATTGAAGATCGTCAATGCCCCCGCCGCCATCGGCGAGGACTTTGACTTTGAACAATTCCGGACCGGTGTGGAAGATGCTCTGGAAAAAGGCGACGAAGCCATGAGCGTTTTGCGGGGAGTGCTTTACGGCAATGATTAAGCCATTGGCATCGGAACTTTTGAAGTCATGCCTGATCGAAAATCACATTCCCGAAGGCATGCTTTCAGCAGGCAAGGCAGAGCCTGCACTGGAAAAGAGTGATAATAACTCCGTAAAGATCACCGATCTGCCCGGAGAGTTTACTGCCCGCCAGGAACCCCAAAGCATCACTGCCGGAGATTGGGCGGAGTTCCGTTGTAAAGCGGTGGATTTTTTTGCCGAAGACGGCCCGCTCAAAGCTGCCGGTGAGCATGGCGGCCGACCTTACGAGTTCAGGATCCAGCAGCAGCAGATGGCTATGGAAACTGTTATGGCGTTGATGGATAAACGCAACCTTGCCATCGAAGCTCCTACCGGGGTGGGCAAGAGTTTTGCCTATCTGGTGCCAGCGATCCTTTACAGCCGCCTGACCGGCAAACCGGCAGTAGTTACCACCGAAACCATCAGCTTGCAGGAGCAGCTGGTCAACAAAGATCTGCCCTTGTTGAAGAAACTTTTAAAGGTCGATTTCAAAGCCGCTCTCGCCAAGGGGCGCCGCAACTATTTGTGTTTAAGGCGGCTCTCCATGGCAGCCGGGGAACATCAGAAAGATTACATAGCTTACCCCAGCACCCAAGCGGAGATCGACCGCATTTATGATTGGAGCGAAAGCACCACCGACGGCAACCGGGACAACGCCGGGTTTTATATTCAAAACGAATCTTGGAACTATGTCTGCTGCGAGGCGGGCAACTGCTCATTCCCCAAATGCCGTTTTCAGCGGGAGTGCTTTTACCGCAAAGCCCGCAACGAGTGGGAGAGTGCCGATGTTATCGTAGCCAATCACGCATTGTTTTTTACCGATCTGGCTATGCAAATGGAGTCCGGCGACGACAGCGGCGGACTGCTGCCCAATTACGGCAGTGTGATCATTGATGAAGCCCATACTTTGGAAGATAACGCCGCCGCTCATCTGGGCTTGCATTTGACATATAACGGCTTCAATGCCATGCTCAACAAGCTCTACAACCCCGATACCGCCCGCGGCTTGCTGATGCGTAAAGGGGTGAACGCTCTGGAGTTACGCAGCGAAACGGTGGTGCTGAAAAGTCTGGGCAAAGAGTTTTTCGGACAGTTCCAGAACTATTTGCTGGAGAGCGAAGAACCCATCCGTCCCGTCACCCGGCCGGGATTGTTCACCAATCATTTGCAATCACCTTTGATGGATTTCCGCAGTATGCTGGGGGATTTTGCTTTGGAACAAGCCGATGCTGATTACCGCAGCGAGCTGGAAAGTATTGTAAATCAGTGCGATATGTATATAGATAATATTCACGCTTTTATCAATATGTCCATACCCGACAGCGTTTACTGGGTGGAAGAAGATGACCGGCAGCTGATACTCTATTCGGCACCGTTGAATGTGGCAGATATTCTTGCCGAAGAACTTTTCAAGCGGGATTTTCCGGTGATAACCACCAGTGCCACTTTGACCGTGGATCGCCGGTTCAACTACTTTGTCAAGCGTACCGGCTTTACCCGGGGCATCACCCGGCAGTTGAGTTCGCCATTTGACCCGGAAAAGGTACGGCTCTATGTGGAAAATTCCATGCCTGACCCCTTCGACGATAATTACGAAAGCGAACTCTTTAAGGCGTTGCAGCATTACATAAGTTTGAGCGACGGCAAGGCTTTTGTGCTTTTTACCAGCTACGCCATGCTGAAAAAAGCAGCGGAGGCTCTGGAGGGATTCCTTTTCCACAAAGGCATAAAACTTTTGATGCAGGGCAACGATATGTCACGCTCCATGCTGTTGAGTGAGTTCAAGCGGGATGTGCGTTCGGTTTTGTTCGGCACCGACAGTTTCTGGACAGGCGTGGATGTTCCCGGCGAAAGTTTGAGCAATGTAATAATCACCAAACTGCCCTTTGCCGTGCCCACACACCCATTGATACAAGCCAGATGCGAAAAAATAAAAGAGCAGGGCGGCAACGCATTTTTTGACTATTCACTGCCCGAAGCGGTGCTGAAATTCCGGCAGGGCACCGGCAGACTCATCCGCTCCCGGCAGGACAGCGGCATGATCGTGATTTTAGACAGCCGCATAAACACCAAACGCTACGGCAGAACTTTTATAAACAGCCTGCCGCCATATCCCAGAGGGTAAAAAACAACAGCAACGAGTGTGTTCAGCCTGCGAACAGATACGAATGATATTGTTCGCTTAAAGTCAAGCTATCTCCAGGGCTTAAAACTGCAAATTAAACATATTGTGGTTTGAAAATCTGTTAAACTGTATTATATTTATTATAATAAATATAGCTTAACACAGACGGGTTATCACGATATATGCTTACAGATACACAACAGCGGTCTGCCGCTAAAAAGTTTGCTGCCGAATGGCAGGGCAGGGGATATGAAAAAGGCGAAACACATGCGTTCTGGATCAACTTGCTCCGGACGGTTCTGGGCGTTGCAGAACCGGAATCCTTTATTTCTTTTGAAACGCAGGTTTTGCTTGGTCATACCTCTTTTATTGATGCTTACATTCCCGAAACCCGGGTGATGATTGAGCAGAAAAGTAAAGATGTTGACTTGAATAAACCCGCCAGACAGTCCGATGGTTCGGCACTGACACCCTATCAGCAGGCAAAGCGGTATGCCGATCAGTTGCCCAATTCGCAACGCCCGCGTTACATCGTGGTCTGCAATTTTCAGACTTTCCATGTTCACGATATGGAACACCCCCACGACAAACCCGCAGTTATCCGGCTTGCCGATTTATCCAAAGAGTATCACCGGCTTGCCTTTCTGACCGATGTCAACAAAGCCCACCTCAAGCGGGAGATGGATCTATCCATTAAAGCGGGCGAAATCGTCGGGCAGATTTATGATGCCATACTCAAGCATTACCACGATCCAACCGCCGAAAGCACGCTCAAAAGTTTGAATATGCTCTGCGTGCGGCTGGTTTTCTGTCTGTACGCCGAAGATGCCGGAATATTTGTCAAAGATCAATTCCACGATTATCTCTCGCGGTTTGATTCCCGCGACATCCGGCGGGCGTTGATCGACCTGTTCAAGGTTCTTGATACGAAAGAAGAAGCCCGCGAACCGTATCTGGATGAAGATTTGGCGGCTTTTCCCTACGTTAACGGCGGCCTTTTTGCCGAAAGCAATATCGAAATACCGATGTTTGACGATACAGTTAAAGAGCTGCTGCTTGCCAAGGCGAGCGATGATTTTAACTGGAGCGAAATATCGCCCACCATTTTCGGTGCGGTCTTTGAAAGCACATTGAACCCGGAAACCCGCCGCTCCGGCGGTATGCACTACACCAGTATCGAAAACATCCACAAAGTGATCGACCCCTTATTTCTGGATGAGTTGAAAGCTGAACTGGAAGAGATATTGAGCGTAAAAGCGGTGGCAAGCCGCAACAAAAAACTTTTTGCGTTTCAGGATAAAATCGCCAGTCTGAACTTTCTCGATCCGGCGTGCGGCTCGGGCAACTTTTTGACCGAAACATATCTATCTTTGCGGAAGCTCGAAAACAAGTGTATTGAAACAATCAACGCCGGACAAACCACTTTAGGCTTTGACGATGTAATCAAAGTCAGTATCGGGCAATTCTACGGTATAGAAATCAACGACTTTGCCGTAACGGTAGCCAAAACCGCGTTATGGATCGCCGAAAGCCAGATGATGAAAGCCACCGAAGATATAGTCCATACGCAGCTCGATTTTCTGCCGCTGAAGAGCTACGCCAACATCATAGAAGCCAACGCTCTGCGGATAGACTGGAACACCGTAATCCCAAAAGAAAAACTCCACTACATAATGGGCAATCCGCCTTTTGTGGGGTATTCCCTGCAATCCGCAGAACAGAAAGCGGATATGCTCGATATTTATGTTGATGAAAAGGGCAAGCCGTACAAAAACGCCGGCAAAATCGACTATGTTGCGGCATGGTATTTTAAAGCCGCAGAAATGATGCAAGGCAATACCATCCGTACTGCCTTGGTAGCAACCAACAGTATCACACAAGGCGAACAGGTCGCCGGAGTGTGGCAACCGCTTTATGAACGGTTTGGCGTTCATATAGATTTTGCTCACCGTACTTTCCGCTGGGATAGCGAAGCAAACATTAAAGCTCATGTGCATTGTGTAATCATCGGTTTTTCGACAGCAGAAAATTCTAAACCCAAGTTGATTTTTGACAGTCTGACAAGTCAGACTTGTCAGACAATTAACGCCTATCTGATTGAAGCACCAAATGTTATGCTTAACAGTCTGACAATACCGATCTGCAATGTGCCAACTATGCGTAGTGGCGGCAAACCTGTTGAAGGTGGATTCTTAATATTTTCGACAGAAGAAAAAGAATCTTTTCTGAAACAAGACCCGGATGCTGAAAAATATTTTCGAGCTTTTATGGGATCTGATGATTTTATCAGTGGTAAATCTCGCTGGTGCTTGTGGCTGTTTGGCGTTTCTCCGGTAGAATTGAGAAAACATCCTTTGATTTTAGAGCGGATAGAAAAAGTAAAAGAGTTCAGGCTTTCAAGCGTAAAAGCAGCCACAAGAGAAGCTGCTTTACGCCCGGCTCTTTTTATGGAAATCAAACAGCCGACCAGTGATTTCATCATGGTTCCCGCAACATCGTCAGAAAAGCGTTCTTATATCCCCATTGGATTTTTGAACAAAAATGTCATTGCAAGCAATGCCGCCTCCTTTGTTCCTGAAGCAACTCTTTATCATTTTGGAATTTTGACAAGTAATGTACATATGGCATGGATGCGTATTGTAGCCGGTCGGTTAAAATCTGACTACCGCTACTCCGTAAATATCGTTTACAACAATTTTCCGTGGTGTATGCTGACCGAAGCACAGATAGCTGCTATTGAAAAGACTGCACAGGCGATTTTGGACGCCAGAGCGTTGTATCCGGATTGCAGTTTAGCCGATCTTTACGATGAAGCAACAATGCCGCCGGAACTCCGCAAAGCCCATCAAGCCAATGACCGTGCGGTGATGAAAGCCTACGGCTACGCTCCCTCCATGACCGAGCCGGAAATCGTCGCCGATTTGATGAAACGCTATCAGGAGCTGACTAAATGAAAAATATGTTTGATTCCAATATTCTTGTGAAAGTTGGTGAGTTTAATCATCTTAAAGATTTAGTCGAAAACGGCACATTATACATGACGCCACTTCGTGAATTTAGAAAAAATTCAACTCCGGGAGTTGGGGATTCAGAAGAAGGCAATTTGCTCACTTGTCAGAATATGGAGGTTTGGGAAGAGGACAAAAAACTTGGAACCGCAGATATTGAAACTCATAATGGCATAGATTATCCCGTATTTTGCTGCTTCAATTTAGTTGTAAAAAAGATAAATGATGATTTTTATTTGGGAAAAATTCCTGTTCGCTTGTTAAAGGATTTTAGTAAAGATAAACAAAATCCAGCAATTGTTTTTTTACAGCAAAAAGAACTGTTGGCTAAACTGTCGCAAACGAGATATGCTAATAATTTCATATGCGGACCAGTGCAATATACCGATGCATTTGTTCGAATGTGGACTTATTTTCAGAAACGAAAAGAGTTTTCTTATCAACAAGAATACAGAGTCGTATTAAAAGAAAAATGTTTTGAGCATTATAAAAAAGTCAATTTGAATGCATTCAAATTTTATATTGACATCTTTGAACTCCCTGAAAATATCGTAGATATGTATATTATTTTACACAAGGAATCCGTAACCGGTGAGAAAATAGCCATATTTTTTAATACATATTCAGAACGAATGCCTGAGTCACAAATCGTTGCCGACCTAATGAAACGCTATCAGGAGCTGATTGCAAAGGAGAAATGAAAATGTCCGATATAACCCCTTATTATTACTCGTGGCGTGAAATTTCAATCGAACAATGGTGCGACATTCTGCAAAATCATGAAATCACCACACAAGAGTGCATTGACATATTAAAGGTTGTAGGCTCTGCGAAAGACCATCGGCTTAACGCTTCAAAAATAGCAGAGGCCTTAAATATAAGTCATTTCATTGTTCTGAACCGTATTGTCGGAAGTTGGGGCAAAAAAATTGCCCAAGCGTATCCTGAATTTACCTTTCCCAAAAGGGAGAAAACAGGCAGATTGCGTTGTTGGCTTGTTGTTTTTGACGGTGAAGATTGTTGGAATCCGACTCATTTTGACTGGATTCTCAAACCGGAAATGCTTGCTGCAATTAAAAAACTTCATTTGTTTGATGAGAAAATACAAACAAGAATGAATTCTGAAGTAAAACGAATTCTGAAATCCCCACCGCCTACCGGAGAAGAAAAATTATATTTAGCCAAACATCGCGCAAATCAGGGTCGCATACGGGATTATGCATTGGAACATTATGGGTGCAAATGCCATCTCTGTTCGCTGAAAATAAGAAGCCTTTTGGTCGTCAGCCATATTCTTCCATGGAGTGAATCCGACAACAAGCAAAAAGCAGATATGAATAATCTTCTTCTGCTTTGTCCTCAGCACGATGCTTTGTTTGATCAGCACCTCATCTCATTTGATTGTGACGGAAAAATTTTAATTGACAGTTCTCTGGATGAAACAGTTCGTGTATTACTTAATATCAATCCTGATATGAAAATAGAAATTCCTCCCGCAATGGAAGAATATATGAAACATCATCGTAATAAATTCCTATTTAATTCAGAGATGTCTTCTAAAAGTTGAAATACCATCAGAAATTGACTGTAAAAATTCTTTCCAGCCGTTCTTCCAAGTCATCCGGGAGTTTGGAGAAGAAATCCAGTCCGGTTTGTTTTTCCACTTCGTCTACGCTGACGGCAAACAGTTGCAACGATTATTTGGAGTAAAGGAGCTGAATGATTAAATGCGGCTGTTATCTCTTGCCCTGAAAGGGCACAAGCCCCAACGGGGCGGCAGAACTTTCATAAACAGCCTGCCGCCATATCCCAGAGGGTAAATACGGGTGTGTATGAAAGATTTTTGCCGCTAACGGCAAAAATCTTTCATTCGTTGAGCTTGGCTGTTTTATTTTACCGGGAAAGTAACCGTGTTGTTTTTGATAACTGCTTTGCGGCTGAAATCTATGGTGTAGCTGCCGCTCTTATGCCCGAAGGGGAAACCCATATATACCGGTACGCCCAGTTTGGGAGCGATCTCTTTGAGCATGGCGGTCACGGTTTTTTTATCAGTGCCGGTTTTGGTGAAATAGCAGAAGACCACCCCGGCGGCACCTTCAAAGAATTTTTCTTCCAGCAAGGTCTGGAAGTATTCACGCATTTGCTTTTCATTTGCCGCTACGCTTTCAATAAAGATGATCCGGTCTTTGACGATGGGGCGGTCGGAACTCTTTACCACCCAGGCAAAACGGGAAAGCAAGCCCGCCAGTGCCAAGCCTTCGCAGTCACCTTTGACGATGGGGGCAAGTTTTACCGGTCCAACTTGCTTGTTGTGGTGCATATTCCGCATGGCTTTAAGTGCGGCAGGAGTCAAGCCTTGCATGGCTCCTACCATGGGCCCGGCTACCGGATGACCGTAATTGCGTTTCTGCAAAGCCGAAAGGATCATCGTTACATCGCTGTAACCTTGCAAATAAAGTTCGGGGCGTTGGGGCAGTTTGCTCCAATCTATTGCCTGCATGACCTCGCCGCAGCCCCTGCCGCCGCGGATGCACAAAATCATATCAACTTCTTTATCGCACCAGGCATCCACAAAGTCTTTTACCCGGTTTTCGACTTTCCGGTCGCCGCTGGCAGGAGTGGCAAAGGCGTGGGGCATGACTTTGACTTTGTATCCGGCCTGACGCAAAAGCTCGATACCTTTTTTGTAACCGGCTGAACCTGGGTATGAACCCGCAGCAATACAGGCAATGGTTTTGACATTTTCAGGCAGAATACCTTTCAGTAATTCAGAGCGGTTGTTTCTTTCGGTAAAGATTTCCACATCGGCACTGCCTTTTGCAGCAGGCTTTTTAACGACTTTCTTTTCGGCGGCAAAGCAATTCAATGCCAGCAGCAGAGTCAAGGACATGGTGAGAATTTTTCCAAGCGTTTTCATTTTTTTTACCCTTTCAAATTAAAAACATATAAGATGCTGTACCGGCTATAATGCTGATCAGCGGATTTTTGAAAAACCAGTGCAGTATAACTGTTACTGCCGAAGCCAGCAAGCCTGCGGGCAGATTTTTCACCCCGACTTGCGGATAATTCAAATTGCCGTACAGGCTGTAAACAACCAGCATGGCGATAGCCGCTGCGGTCAGGACTTTGCCCAGATAAAGCAAACTTGGCGGAACTTTGCGTTTGCCGGAAAAAAGCACAAAAGGTATGCTCCGCAGAATTATCACCACCACTGCCATTACGGCGATCAGGGCGTATTGGTGCAAGGTCATGCGGCACCTCCGAATTTCTTCTGATACTTTTTCCGCTGCATCAGCAGTATAACGATCATCAACGCCATTGCCGCCAGCAGCATCCGGTTGACGGCGTCGGGGTAGACTGCCACAAAAAGTATCAGTGCCAGCAAAGTCGATACTCCTCCGGTCAACGCCGGGAGCCGGTTGGCTTTATTGCGGACAAGGTCGGTCAATACCACCAGAAAAAGTGCCGTCATGGCAAAGTCGATACCTGCTGTATCAAAAGTTATGAACGCACCAGCCGCCGCACCGATCACCGAACCGGTGAGCCAGTAAAGGTGATCAAAGCTGCTGACCAGCAAAGAGTAATACATTCTTTGTTTTCCCCGGAGCGTGGTGGAGCTTTCCAAAGCGTAAGTTTCGTCAGTCAGAGTCCAGATCAGGTAATACCTTATATACCACGGGTAATTGGCAAAGTAACGCACCAGCGATATACCGTACATGGCATATCTGATGTTGATAAGCACCGCCAGCATGGCGGTCAGGAGCAAAGTGTAGCTTGCCGCATTGGCAAGCATCTCCACGGCAGCAAACTGCATACTGCCGGAGATGGTGGAAAAACTCATCATTGCCGCAGTAAGAAAATTTGCCCCCTTGACTTGAGTTGCCAGCAAGATACCAAAGGCTGTCCCCATAGATACATACCCCATAAGTACCGGCAGGCTGTCGGCAAAGGCTTTACGGAAAAGTGTTTTCATAAGGCAGCAGGCAGTGTTTTTATTCCTGCTCATCGGGCATGTAGATAATATGCATACAGTTGTCGCAGAAAGTTATTGCTCCGGAGCGGGCGCTGTTGAGCGTTTGGGGAGTCAGACGCAAATGGCAGTTGCCGCATTTATCGGCTTCCACCGGCACCAGCGGGGTGGTGGCGTTTTTCTGAAGTATCTGCTCATAGCGGGGCAGAATCTCCGAATCCACCATGCTGCGCAGTTCCGGGCGTTTGGCCAATAATTCCCGACCTCTTGCCTTGATGTCGTTATAAAGTTCGGCAAGCTCTTTGAGTTCGGCACGCAATCCGGCGGTTTCCGGCTTGACGGCGGCGGCTGCGGCGTAGATTGCTTTATCGTCGGTAGTTAAAAGATCCATAAGCTCAATCTGTCTGCTTTCCAGATCGCTTATGGATTTTTTCAGCATTGCTATCGAGCCCAGCATCGCCTGATATTCGGTATTCTTTTTGACCAGAGCTGATTGGGTCTGGAGTTTGCCGATCTTATCGTTGAGGTCAGCGATTTCCGCTTCGTTCTGCTTAAGCTGCAATTCGTGAGCTGATTTTTTTTCTTTGGCAATTTTGACTTTGCCTTCGATTTTTGCGATCTCCTGCTTGAGATTTTCTGCTTCTTTCGGAATCATGGTCAAACGGAGTTTCAGTTTACCGATCTCCAGATCAAGATTTTGCAGATTAAGTAAGTTTTTTGCCCAGACAGCTGTCATAAATTTCCCTCAAAAAAGATCCATTTGGTTGTTGTTGGATTTATTTTTCCGTGCCGAACCGCTGATGCCCAGCTTTTCGTAGGCTTTGGCAGTGGCTACCCGCCCCCGGGGAGTCCGAACGAGAAATCCTTTCTGGATCAAAAAGGGTTCGTAGACTTCTTCCAGAGTGCCTTCTTCTTCACCCACGGTCACAGAGATATTTTTCACCCCCACCGGGCCGCCGTTGAAATTGCAGATGATCGCTTCCAGAATGCGGTTATCAATATCATCCAGCCCGTCGGGGTCGATCTTGAGCATGTTCACCGCTTGGGCGGCAACTTCGGAGGTAACCACTCCGTCGGCTTTGACCTGGGCGTAGTTGCGTGCCATGCGTAAAAGGTTGTTGGCGATCCGTGGTGTGCCCCGGCAGCGGCGGGCAAGTTCCAAAGCACCATCGCCGTCAATTTCAGTTTCCAGAATACGGGCGCTGCGTTTGATGATCTCCACCAAACTTGCATCATCGTAATAATCCAACCTTACATTCACGGCAAAGCGGCTCCGCAAGGGTGCCGAAAGCATCCCCTGCCGGGTGGTTGCTCCCAACAAGGTGAAGTGGGGGATATTCAAGCGTACTGATCGGGCGCCGGGGCCCTGTTCCAGAACGATATCTATGAAAAAATCTTCCATAGCACTGTATAAATACTCTTCCACCACCGGGTTGAGGCGGTGTATCTCGTCAATAAAAAGTATATCGCCTTCGCTTAAACTGGTGAGCAAGCCTGCCAGATCACCGGGTTTTTCGATGGCGGGACCGCTGGAAGACTTTAAGGTGCAATCCTTTTCGTTGGCAATGATGTATGCCAGACTGGTCTTGCCCAAGCCGGGCGGCCCGGATAAAAGAATGTGTTCCAAAGGTTCATCCCGCCCGGCGGCGGCACGCACCATAAGCTCCAGCAGGGCTTTGGCATCGTCCTGCCCCGGAAAATCGGCAAAAAGCTGCGGCCGCAGCAAATTATCGCTGGAGCCGTCTTTGCGGTTCAGTGTAGATGTAATAAATCGTTCACTCATATATAAAATATGTAAAAATGTTGATTAAAAAAATTGCTTTTAATCAGTTTAGAGGTTAAATTAAGTTACTTTATTACAATTTAACTGTTTTTATTAAAAATACCAGTATAAAACTGAAAAAAATCAAAAGAAAGGTTCCTGTTATGAGTTGGAATGCAGAAATTGCCGCTCGTACCGCCAACACCATCCGTGCCTTGAGTGCCGATGCCATCCAGAAAGCCAAGTCCGGTCACCCCGGTATGCCTATGGGCAACGCTGACTATGCTGTAACTCTTTTCAGCAAATATCTGCGTTTCAATCCTGCCAATCCGGCATGGTTCGCCCGTGACAGATTTGTGCTCTCCGCCGGTCACGGTTCCATGCTTGAATACAGCTTGCTGCACCTCTTTGGCTACGGTTTGGATATGGAAGAACTCAAGAACTTCCGTCAGTGGGGCAGCAAGACCCCCGGCCACCCGGAATTCGGTCACACCGCCGGTGTGGATATCACCACCGGTCCGCTGGGCAGCGGTATGGCAAGTGCTGTGGGTATGGCGATGGCTGCCAAATACCTCGGTGCCCAGAGCGGTCTGGAAGCTGCCGGTCTGCTGGACAGCAAGATCTACATCATCTGCGGCGACGGCTGCATGATGGAAGGTGCCACCAGCGAAGCTGCTTCGCTGGCAGGT
The DNA here is from genome assembly GCA_045585955.1 of Victivallaceae bacterium. Lineage (GTDB taxonomy): Bacteria > Verrucomicrobiota > Lentisphaeria > Victivallales > Victivallaceae > SIG78. The sequence continues at coordinate 10,910 of JAZMZK010000016.1, read as the reverse complement.
CATCAGAAGCTCGATAACATCATCTGCTTCTACGACGATAACAACATCACTATCGAAGGCAACACCTCTTTGGCGTTCACCGAAGATGTTGGCAAGCGTTTTGAAGCCTACAACTGGCGTGTACTCTACTGCGACAACGCCAATGACATTGCCCAGTGCGATGCCGTGCTGGCAGAAGCCCAGAAAACCGACGGCCGCCCGACCCTGATCATCGGCAAAACCACCATCGGTTACGGTGCCCCCAACAAGCAGGGTACCAGCGGTGTCCACGGTGAACCCCTCGGCGACGAAGAACTCGCTGCCATGAAGGCCAATCTGGGGCTGCCCGCCGACAGCTTCTATGTTGCTGACGATGTGCGTGCTTTCTGCGACGCCCGGGTTGCCGAAGTCAAGGCTGCCGCTGCGGAATGGGAAGCCAAATACGCTGACTATGTAGCCGCCAATCCCGATAAAGCCGAGATCTTGAGCTGGCTCTTGAACAAGCGCGTTCCGGAAAATTTGCTGGAAGAACTTTTGAAGGTCGCTCCGGTTGACAAGCCCACCGCCAGCCGTGCCTCCAGCGGCACTATCCTTCAGAAGGCTGCCGACCTGGTGCCCGCCCTGTGGGGCGGTGCTGCCGACCTGGCTCCTTCCACCAAATCCAATGTCAAAGTCGGCGGCGACTTCGGTCCCGAAAACCGTGCGGGCAGAAACCTGCACTTCGGCGTCCGTGAATTGGCTATGGGTATGGCTGCCAACGGTATTGCACTTTTCGGTGCCAACATTCCGTACAGCTCCACCTTCTTTGTCTTCAGCGATTACATGAAACCGGCTATCCGTCTGGCTGCTTTGCAGAAACTGCACCAGATCTACATCTTTACCCACGACAGCTTCTATGTTGGCGAAGACGGCCCCACCCACGAACCTATCGAACAGATCGCCATGCTGCGTACCATCCCCGGTATGACCGTGATCCGTCCTGCGGAAGCTCACGAAGTCGCCGGTGCCTGGGCAGCTGCCTTGCAGGCAGACGGCCCCGTGGCGTTGCTGCTGACCCGTCAGAATCTGGATGCCTTTGATGAAGAAATGGCAAAGAAAGTGGATGTTTCCAAGGGGGCTTATGTTGTCAGCGACGATGAAGACTTCTCCCTCATCCTTATTGCCACCGGTTCGGAAGTCGGTCTGGCACTCAAGGCTGCGGAAATGTTCCGTGCCCAGGAAATCGGCGTGCGTGTGGTTTCCATGCCCTCGCAGGAACTCTTCCTCAAGCAGAGTCAGGAATATCAGGACGAAGTGCTGCCGCCGGAATGCGATATCCGTGTTTCCATCGAAGCTGCCAGCACCTTCGGCTGGCACCGTTTTGTGGGCAGCGAAGGTTTGGCGATCGGTTTGGATACCTTCGGCGCTTCCGCACCTTACAAAGTGCTGGCTGAAGAATTCGGCTTTACTCCCGAAGCAGTGGCTGCCCGCATCGTGGAACACTTCTCCGGCGACAGCTGCGGCTGCGATTGCGGAAGCTGCGGCGGCTGCCATTGATAGATACGGAGTTGAGAACGATGAACAAGGTACTTACAATTTTTTGCGGTGCCGTAACACTTGCGGTGTTGAGCGGTTGCTGTATGCAGCTTGACCCGGCTCCGCAGCCCAAGATCCAGGAAATCGTGGATAAACATCAGCAAAAGGTCAACCGTGCCGAAGAGCTGAATATACTCTGCGGTAAAGCCTGGGTGCCGGTTTACATCAAGGGGCAGGAAGGTGTTGACGGCAAAAATGCTATCACTCTGCCTGCTGATGTGCAAGCCTATGTGGAATTTCAGCGTGATGGCAAGATCACCGGTTTTGCCGGTGTGAATGTCTTCAACGGCTCCTTTGCTGTGACCGCTCCCAACCACTTGCGTTTTGGTGCGCTGGTCAGCAATTTGCAGGCAGGACCGCATCTGGATTACGAAATGCTTTTTATGGCACAGCTCAACGATGTTGACCACTTTGTAATGAAGAAAAATGGTGAGATCGAATTTATGAAGCGCAATATGCTTATGATGCGCTGCAAGGCTGTCGATCTGAAAAGTATCAATCGTAAGAATATTCCAAAGGCAATGACCCCGGTTCCGCCGGAAGTCAAGGGCAAGGTTACAGAAAAGGCGGCAACGCCCAAAAAAGTGAACCCTGCTTTGCCGACGGTTGAAAAAAGCAAAAGAAAATAAAAACATACCGCTTTTACCCGGATTGCAGAGGAGTTTGCTCTCCGGGTGAAAGAAAAAGTGTTGATATAGTTGCAAATATGCACTTTGTGATGTATTTTAAAGAGAGTACGAATTGAAATCAACATTTTATATCTAAACTGAGGGTTGAACTTTCTATGATGAAAGAAAGACGAGTAGTTGTTACCGGTTGCGGCGCGATCTCCTGCGTTGGCAACAGTGTTCCGGAGTTGTGGGCAGCGGTCAAAGAAGGCCGTTGCGGTTTGGGCAATGTTACCCGCTTTGATACAACCGGGTTCCGTTCGGCAGTAGCTGGTGAAGTCAAAGATTTTGATGTTACCAAATATATGCCTGCCAAAGAAGCCAAGCGCCTTGACCTTTTCTGTCAGTATGCTATTGCGGCTGCTGACGAAGCAATAACCCAGGCTGGTGCTGATTTTACCAGCGAAGATTGTGCTATCGACCGCGATCGGGTGGGTGTGCTGGTTTCCAGCGGCATCGGCGGTTTGGCTTCCATGTGCGAGCAGGACGAGATTTTTATGCAGAAAGGCCCTGGCCGTATCTCTCCTTTGATGATCCCGATGATGATCGGCGACCTGGCTTCGGGCAATATTTCCATGCGTTACAATGTGCGTGGGCCTAACTTCGGTTTGGTTTCCGCTTGTGCATCCGGCTGCCACAGTATCGGTGAAGCTTTTTGGATGATCAAGCGTGACGATGCTGATATGATGATCACCGGCGGTGCTGAAGCGGCTATCGTGCCTCTGGGGTATGCCGGATTTTGCAGTATGAAGGCTATGAGCCAGCGGAACGATGATCCGCTGCACGCCAGCAGACCGTTTGATGCTGAACGCGATGGTTTTGTTATGTCTGAAGGTGCCGGTGTGCTGGTGCTGGAAGAACTTGAACACGCTCAAAAGCGTGGGGCAACCATTCTGGCAGAAGTCGTTGGCTACGGAGCCACCGGCGATGCATATCACATTACTTCGCCCCATCCGGAAGGGCAGGGCGCGGCATCGGCGATCAAGATGGCGTTGCGTCACGCCGGTCTGGAACCGGAGGATGTGGACTACATCAATGCTCATGGTACCAGTACCCAGTTGAACGATAAGTACGAAACGCTGGCGATCAAGGCGGCTTTGAAAGATCACGCCTATAAAGTGTCGGTCAGCAGCACCAAGGGTGCTACCGGTCACGCACTGGGTGCCGCCGGCGGTTTGGAATCGATCATCTGCGTGCAGGCGATCGTCAATCAGACAGTTCCGCCGACCATCAACTACGAAAACCCCGATCCGGCATGCGATTTGGATATTACCCCCAACGTGGCGAAAGAACGGGAAATCGATGTTGCTTTGAACATCAACCTCGGTTTCGGCGGTCATAACGGCGTAGTGGCGTTCAAACGCTTTAAATAATTTTTACAGGAGTTTGCAATATGAGAAGCATGTTTTTGCTGGCAGGTGCAGGTGCGTTTGCAATGATGCTCTGCGGCTGCGCTCCGGAGCTTGACCAGACCGGTTTGAGCCCCGAAGAAAAAGTTTGGGCGGAAAATATCAAAGCCAATTACGGCGCATGGGAAGTGCCTGAATCGGTGCCCCGTGGCGTTCGTCGTGACGATTTGAATAACACCGGCAATACAGCTCCGGCAGCTTCTGCTGATGTCCCCGCTGCAATGGATCAGGCGGCAGTTCCGGTTGAACCGGTTGCCCCGGCAGCGGAAAATACCGCAGCGCCGGTCGCTCCGGTTGCAGCTGAACCGGTTGCGGCAGTGGATAATCCGGCTCCGGCAATGCCCGAAAGCTATACCGTGGTCAAAGGCGATACTCTGGGCGGTATTGCCCGTAAATATTACGGCAGAGCCAGTGCCTGGAAAAAGATCGCAGATGCCAACGCTGATTTGCTCAAAGGCAAGACGCTGATCCGTCCGGGTATGAAATTACAGATCCCCCGTCCGTAACACGATAGCGGGAATAAGTTTTGAAGAAGTGCGGAGGCGTTTAAGAGCGTGCCGCACTTTTTTCTTTTTCTGACTACATAGAGCGTAATGGAAACAGTATTTTATTTTGAAAACGGCTTGACTGCCGATTGGCGCATAAGTGGCAGATCGGCATTCAACTGGGACGAGCTGGAAACGGTTCTGGGAGTGCGTTTGGCAGCCCGGGATCGACAGGTGGCGATCTCCGGGGAGGAAGATGCCTGTGCAAGGGCGGAAAAGTTCTTTGCTGAATTGGTCAATTTGCACAACATGCGGAATCGGGAGCTTGACCGGCAGGATATCGAACAGCTTATCAAAGCCTATAAACGCAGTGAAGAAGGCGATTTAAGCAAGCTTTTTGCCGGTCGGATCAAGGTGGGCAAAGGCAAGCGGGAAGTGCTGCCCCGCAGTAAAAATCAGCTGGAATATTTGAAGGCGTTGCGGGAAAAAGATGTGATTTTCGGCGTGGGCCCTGCCGGTACCGGCAAAACCTATCTGGCGATGGCAGTGGCGGTTTCGGAATTGCTGGCAGGCAATGTAAGCCGCATCGTGCTGACCCGCCCCGCCCGGGAAGCCGGAGAGAATCTCGGATTTCTGCCGGGGAGTCTGGAAGAAAAAATCATGCCCTATTTGCGGCCGTTGTACGATGCGCTCTACGACATGCTGGATTTTTCGGAAGCATCCAGTTTGATCGAACGCAATGTTATAGAGGTGGCACCGCTGGCGTTCATGCGTGGGCGCACACTGAATAATGCATTTATTATTCTGGACGAGGCTCAAAATACCACCGAAGACCAGATGCTTATGTTCCTGACCCGGTTGGGGTATAACTCCCGCTGTGTAGTGACCGGCGACCCCAGTCAGAGCGATTTGACCCGCAACGAGCGTTCAGGATTGGTGCATGCAGTCAAAAGTTTAAAGAATATCCGGGAGATCGGAATAATTGAATTTTCCACCAAAGATGTGGTTCGCCACGCTCTTTTGGAAAAAATAATACATGCATATACAGCTGACCGCAGCTGAAAATTTTACAGGGAGATGGAGATTTATGCAGACACGCAATGTAACGATCCGCAATACGGCGGGTATTCACTGTCGGCCGTCAAGTGTTATTCTTAATGCGATCAATGCTGATTTTTCCGATCACACTTTTAATTTGACCAACAGCCGCGGCGAAAGCTGCGAACTCAACAGCATTATGGGGTTGTTGAGCCTTTGTCTGGCATGCGGTGAAACAGCGGTGCTGACTGTGGAAGGCACCAACGAAGTGGAAGCCGCTGACAAGGTAGCTGAACTGTTGGAGAAAGTATATGATTTCCCGCCGCAAAAATGAGGTGAAAAAATGATCAAGGTTGCTCAATGCTGGGACGATGGCGTCCTTAACGATATAAAAGTAGCTGAATTGTGCCGCAAATATAATGCCAAAGCCACATTCAATCTGAACCCCGGTAAACACAATGCTGCCAGCCGCATAACTGATGGCTGGCAGTTCCGTGATACCGGATATTACCCCGGAAAGTTGGCGTGGAACGAAGTGGTCAGCGTGTACGAAGGTTTTGAAGTGGCATCCCACGGCATGAGCCACTTTTCAGCCGGGGTGGTGGATGATAAAGTCTTTGTCGCCGATGCTGTGGCGGCAAGGAAGGTTATCGAAGACCTTTTCCAGCGGGAGTGCCGGGGCTTTGCCTGGCCCTGCGGCAAATACAACGATGCCACGGTGGAAATGATGAAAGCAGCCGGTTTTGCTTACGGCAGAACCACTAAATATGTTGAACAGGTATTGCCTTGCAGCGAACCAATGACATTGCACAGCAACTGCCACTTTATGAATGAAAATTTCTGGGAGATCTTTGAAAAAGCCAAACCCTGCGGGGTATTCTATTTCTGGGGGCACAGCTACGAAATGATGGATGATCCAACATTGTGGCAAGCCTACGAAGATAAGCTCAAGAAACTGAACGAAGACCCGGAAGTGGAATGGGTGAATGTAATAGATCTGGTAACGGAAAATAACGGAAAATAACGGAACCGGCAAACATTACAATAAGCTGTTGGAAGCTCAACATGGGTAATCACTCTGCATATTCTTGACAGAGTGATTTTTTTTGTGTCAGCTCTTTTTCCAATATCAGTTGATAAACCGAAAAGATATTGAATCATATTTTTCAAAACTTAAAGGGCATTTATCTTTTTGCACAGCAAAAAGATAAATGCCAATAAAAGGTTTGGAAAAAAGGGGTGGAGTTCCGCCGTCGCCAAGGCTATGGCGGGACAAGTTGAGTCGGGGAAAAAAGGACCGATCCAGCAAAAGGTCTTTTTCCCCTCCTCAAGTCCATACCTTCTTTACGCCCCCAGATCCCGTAGTTTTTCTTCGCGCAGGGCGTCTATGTAGCTTTCGCCGTAGAGGGTTCGCAGGAGTTTTATGTTGAATTCGTAGAAGAGTTGGGCGTCGGGCCGCACGATCATTTCCTGGCGGGACATTTCCAGCATCTTCTTCCGGAGCTGGGCATCTTTGCGGAATTTTTCCAGATAGCGGATCAGTGTGCGGGGGCTTAATTCGGTAAATTTCTTCTGCCCGAAATCTTCGATGTAGCCGGCGGCGATGACCGAAGCGAGGTTTTCGTTGATATTTTTCATGCCGAAATCCAGCAGAAAATCTTCCACCATTTCCAGACAGCGGATTTCATCAAAGACCGGGAAGGTGATCTCCCGCCCCCGGGAAAGGATGTTGATTGGAAAGTGGTAGTTGCTTGCCAGAATAAAGAGTATATTTTCCGGCAGAACGGCACTGCCGCCAACATTGGTGCGGAAGCTGTACCAGTCGATTTTCTCCGGCTCGATATCGTCAAAAAACACCACGAATTTCCGTCGCTTCCGCAAGGCAAGAGCAGTAATTAGTTTTTCCAAGCCGTTGGTTTGGGTTTCCGGTTCGGCAAAAATCAAGGTCAATTCCGGGAAGTTCAGCGTGTAATTGATGCTGAATTGGGTTTTACCCAGCCCGGGCAGACTGGATACCAGAAGCGGCACATTGCCTTTATTGGCAGCAAAGTCGCTCAAGTGTTCAAAAAAGCGTTCCCGCACCGCCTGAAAACCATAGAATTTCTTCACCGGAATATTTTTTACCGTGCAGGGAATGAATTTATCTCTGACATAACGGAAAGTCCGGCTTTGGGCAAAAGGATCCCGCATGAGGGCGACTTCCACGATCTTTTCTGCACTCTCCGAAAGAATACTTTTGCCGGCAAGACATGCCTTGACTGCCGGATTTACTCTTTTGTGGTCAAGGTTCTTCCGCAGTTCAACTACACCCTGTTCCAGATCCAGAAAATTCTGCCGGTAAAATTCGATTTGTTCATAATCTACTGTATGAGGCTTGAGGTAATTTACTATATCCAAGCCGGAGGCTATAAGCATTTCAAAAAATTCATCTTCCAAAACTTCCAGCACTCCCCGGCGGGGCGAAAGCCGCACAAGCTCGTTAAGGGCTTCTGCCAGATCGATCATATCCGATGGCTCTGCGGAGAAATAGAACGCCCGGTAAAGCATATCCGCCAGCGGCAGCCGGAATTCGGCATAAGTGGATTTGACGCTGCCGGGGTTATCGCCGAACAGTATCCGCAACGCTTCGGCAGCCGATAAAAGTATTTTACTGTCACACTCTGCCATAAAGTTTGCCTTCAGCTTTCCCGCACCATGGCTTCGGTTGGGTTATTTGCCAGATATTTGCCCGAGGGCAGAGTCCGGAAAACGCTCTTTTCCGGCAATTCAATAGTCAGATTGCGATCTTCACCCAACGCCCGGTTGCCCCAGCTGTAAAGAGCAAAGAGTTCGCTTAAATCCCAGTGCAGGAGCGCTTTCTTGCCGGGGCGTTCCAAGTGGGAAGCATCGGCACAACTTTTTACATCGGTCATTTTAAGTATGACATTGCCTGATTTTTCCAGCTGCTGCCGGATGAGTTTTCTCAAATACTTCCGCACGGCAGGAGCGGCAAAACAGCTGCCCGCCGCTTGGGGATCAAATTCCAATGTAATATCATCTTTGGCGGGCAATATAGCTGCCGAACTGCCCCGGTTCCACGCTATATAGTAGTTGAATCGCCACGGACGGCGCTCCAGTTCCACATCGTCAGCTATGGCGATGACTTTCCGCTTTACGGTTACAGCTTCAGCGGTTTTTTCAATGCTCCAGGCGGTATTGCCTGCTCCGCAAGTGCGCCACCAATCGCCGCCGCAGCCCAGCTCCAGCTTGATTCCGTCGGCTCTGGTCAAGAGCAGAATTGCAAAGGGTTGAGGGCTTTGCCAAATAGTGCCGTCATCTGTCGGCAAAGCGGCAAACTGCCAATCTGCACCGGGTTCGGGCAGGGGAGCAAGAATTTCAATTTTGGTAAATTCGCCGGGAAAGACCACATCTTCCAGCTCAAGATCGCGTACTACTTCGCCTCTGCCGGGTTTGATGTCTACTTTTACTTCCAAGAGATTGCCCCGCAGCGTGTGGGTTCGGCCAATAACAGATTCGCCGCCAAAGGGGTAAACGCTCTGGCTCTCCACTTCCACTTCCAAGTTATCCAATTTGCCGTGAAAGCGGCACTTTTCCTGCAAGGCATCGCTCTCGGATACATTGTTGAGTCTGGCTGGCTTGAGCGTTAAAAGTTCTTCGCCCTGCCGGGTATCCAGAAGCAGCCAGCTGTTAAGCTCATTGGCCGCAGAAAATTTCCAGCCGTTGCCGAAGGCTTCCAGTTTCATTTTACCACCTTGAAGATCTGTTCAATACTTTTGTAATTCAAGGTTCGGGGTTCGCTGTTTGCATAGCCCAGCGGGGTGATGGCTTCCACGCACCACGGTTGGCTTACTTGCATAACTTCGTTCATTTTTGCCTTTTCAAAAGCACATATCCAGCAAGTGCCCAAACCTTCGGCGGCGGCAGCCAGCACCAAATGTTCCATGGCTATACCCATATCTATTTCGGCAGCGGGGGTGCCTTCCAAACGGTTCCAGCATGTGGAGTAATCCGCCATAGCCACTACGATCGCCGGAGCTTCCAGCAGCCAGGGTTTCGGGTAACATGCGCCGATTTTTTCCCGCAGATCTTTGTTGAAGACTATTTCAAACCGCCACGGCTGACGGTTGCATGCCGAAGGGGCACACTGCACAGCTTGCATAACGCGTTCCAGTGACTCGGCGGGGATGGTTTTTGTGGAATCATAGCCCCGGATACTGCGGCGGTTTTTCAGCACTTCATAAAAATCCATAGCATCACTCCCGAATCATCGTTTGAGCGAACGCAAGTATTTGCGGTAACTGGTTTCGTTCATCATGTCGGCAAGTTCGGAATCGTCAATATTGGTGATCTTGCACAGATACCCTTTTTCTTCCGGCGAATCATTGATCAATTCCGGAGTGTTTTCCAAATCGTCATTGACCGATACGATAGTTCCGGAGAGCGGTGAATAAATCGTTATTTCTTCGTTGGCAAATTCAATAAGCCCTATATCGTCTCCCACAATAACATCCTCGTCTTCCGGCGGGAGTTCAAGGCCGTGTACATCACCAAATTCATCAATGACATACTGGGAGATCCCGACAGTTGCTTCATCGCCGCGAATTTCAACCCAAACATGATCCTCTGTATAATACTTCATAAAAAATCCTTTCGCTGTCCCGTATCCCAACTTTTGCATACTCTATGATTTTACAGTATAGACAGAAAAATGCAAGTCTTTTTATTCATTTTTCTGCAAAAAAGTTTGAATTTTGTTAAAAAACAGCTTTTTTGGTTCTTTTAATTGCCTTTTATCAGCCGCAAAAACTCTGCCCGGGAGCGGGAGTCACTGCGGAAACTGCCCAGCATGGAGCTGGAGGTCATCACCGAATTCTGCTTTTCCACGCCCCGCATACGCATACACAAATGCTGCGCTTCCATAACCACACCCACGCCTTCGGCACCGATGGTATCCATGATGGCGTGCGAGATCTCTTTGACCAGCCGTTCCTGGATCTGCAAACGGCGGGCAAACATATCCACGATCCTGGCTATCTTGCTTACGCCCAATATGCGGTCGGTGGGTATGTAGCCTACATGACAAACGCCAAAGAAGGGCAGCATGTGGTGTTCGCACAAACTGTAAAATTCAATATCCCGCACGATCACCATATCGTCAGATTCTGCTTTGAAGATCGCTCCATGCACCACATCTTCCAGATTCTGGTTGTACCCCCGGAGCAGATATTCGTAGCTTCTTGCCACCCGGTCGGGGGTGGCAAGCAAGCCTTCCCGTTGCGGGTCGTCGCCGGAAGCTCCGATTATCAGTTGAGCCGCCTGTTTGAAATCATCGTATTGAGCCATATCATCGATCCTTAAAAATATGCTGTGTTGAGCTTAAAACAAAATACTCTGTTTAATTAAGATAGCTCATTTTGTAATTTATTCAAACTCTTATTTGAAAAATTACCGTTTATGTGGTAAATTAATAGGTTAGAATATGAAATTTTTATAAAAAGGCTCTGTTCCCAATACGGGTAGGTCAATAAAAAGTTATATGATCAACTTTTGTATTGGAACTTTTTTAAAACTTGAATGGCATTTATCTATTTTGCAACGCAAATAGATAAATGCTGGGAAAAGGTTTGGAAAAAAGGGGTGGAGTTTGAGGAGGGGAAAAAGGACCTTTCCTCAAAAGGTCTTTTTCCCCTCCTCAAGTACCGATCCTTATTGGGTACAGAGCTTATAAAAAACGGTAGGAAATTATGCAGTCAATC
>JAZMZK010000015.1:0-11195 GCA_045585955.1 Victivallaceae bacterium | reverse complement strand
TTGAAGTTTGTCAAACTTATTTGCAAAGTTTTTTAAGATTTTTTTCAACTCCGCCTTTCGCAAGCTTTACCAGCTTTTGGCGGCGTGATTTTTAATATATCACAGAATTTCGTTTTGTCAAATCTTAAATTTAACTTTTTTTGATTTTTTTATCAACCATCGCTTTCGCAAGCTCAAGCTCTTCCGGCGACAGGGCTTTAAATTACCACACAACTCCAAAATTGCAAATTTAAACTTCAAAATTTTGTGGATTTTGTTGTTTTGGGGACTGTTTGAGCTGTTTTTGAGCTTAAACTCTCCCCTTTGGAGGCTGAAGCGATGGTTATTTGGAACCCTTTAAAAGATGTTGCAAAAGAGCTTCTGCCAGATCTTTTTTGCTTTGCAAGGCAAATTCGGTCTGGCTGCCGTCCCGTCCGATCAGGGTGATTGCGTTATTATCGGCGGCAAACCCCCTGCCCGGCACACCAACTATATTGGCGGCGATATAATCCAGATTCTTCCGCTCCAGTTTGCCTTGAGCGTTTTTCAAAAGATCATCGGTTTCGGCAGCAAAGCCCACCAATATCTGACCGGGCTTTTTGTTTTTGCCCAGGCTCAAAAGAATATCTTCGGTGCGTTCAAGCTCTATACACATATCGCCATCGGACTTTTTGACCTTGCTGGTGCTGTATTGTTTGGGGCGGTAATCGGCTACTGCCGCTGCCATAACTATTATATCGGCATTTTCAGCAGAATTTTTCATGGCTTGAGCCATATCGGCGGCACTTTCTATATTTATAACTTCCACACCCTCCGGCGGCTGCAGATTTACCGGACCGGAAACCAGTGTAACAAGCAAACCGCGTTCCCGGGCGGCTTCGGCAATGGCGTAACCCATTTTGCCGGTGGAGCGGTTGGTTATGTAGCGAACCGGGTCGATGGCTTCCCGGGTGGGACCGGCTGAAATCACTATGTGCATAAATTTTCTCACTTCTGTTCGTGGGCTATAAGTATTTTAAATGGCAGTTTGTTGGGGTGACGCAGCACCCGGCACTCGGGGCACATAAAACCTTTCAAGCCATAGATGACCGCTTTTTCGGGAGCCTGCCGGATGATTACTTCGCCGTGTTCGGGCACTTCCACCATCTCGGGGGAGTTATCGGCGATTATCAATGCCGGACCGCGAAAGACCCGGATCGCCACCTCGCTTTGTTCGCTGATGACCAGATGGTTGATCTCTTCGGTACTGTTGCTGAAGGCAAGCCCCATGCCCACACGGAAAACACTTTGCGTGATGCTCCGGTAGTAAGCCGTTGAGCCGTGGACAGTTGCTACACCCACGCTGTCGCCGACGATTTCGTTGGCGTAGAGTTCGTTGTCGATCAAGACCTGATAACGCAAAGCACTTGCCCGCTCCAGATTATGCACAAATATATCGTTGACCGCCACCATGCGTTTATCTTTATAGATACCTTCCAGCTTGGGCAGCACAGTTATTTCCAACTTATCGGCCAGCAGTGAATCCAGCACTTTATCGTAGGAGTGATCCTGACACTGGGGGGCGGTGCGGGCATCCCGCAGCGGCAGTTTTGGTATACCGGGGTAGTCACGCTCGCTCCACAAAAGAGTGCCGTCGCCGCCGTGGGCGATCACCAAATCAAAATTATCGTCAACGATCTCCATACCCCGGGCAAGGATCTTGGGACGCACATCGTCCAGATTCTTGCCCATCAGTTTTACACGCTTGAACTTCATAAATTTATACCCGTTCTCTGCTTCTTATATAATGTATATATAATATATAGGGCTGCGGCGGCGGCATTACCTACATTTATTGATGCTTTTTCTCCCAGCATGGGCAGATCCACAACTCCGTCGCACAATGCCAATGCTTCTGCGGAAACACCTTTTGCCTCGTTGCCCAGCACCAGAGCCAGGGGCATATCCCAGTTGGAATATTCTGAAATTTCCACACTTCCGGAATTGTGTTCCAAAGCTAATATACACTTATAATTCTCTTTACGCAAACTTTTTATTGCTTCGGCGGCAGATTCTGCGGTGGTGCATGGTACTGTTTTGTCGCACTCCATGGCGGTTTTTGCCAAAACCGGATGGGGCGGGCACGGCGTGTAGCCGCAGGCGATGACTTTTGCATGCAATGCTTCGGCGATGCGGAAGATGTTGCCTACATTATGGGCACTTCTTAAATTATCCAATATCAGAACCACATCCCACCCGGCGGCTTGTTCATTTGGCGTGTGTTGAGAAAACCTTTTCATGGAAAAACCCGGTAATTATTTGCAAATTTTTCAATATCAGTTATTTTATTACTTAAACCAATTTAAGTATTATCTTTCAAACCCCGAAATGGAGTATGAAAACTTTGATCCTTCAGCGTCATGCCAAAGCCGAAAAAGGCTATGATGACGATTTGCTCCGGCCGTTAAGTCCGGTCGGGCTCTCCAATGCCGCCGTTCAGGGCGAAACCATGCGTCAGCTGGAAATTTTTCCCGAACTGATCCTCCACAGCCACGCCATGCGGGCCAAACAAACTGCCGAGATCATGGCGGTAAAGCTGGAACTCTCCCAGGGTTACACGCTGGAAGATACCGAACTTTACACTTGCGACTCCAGCGAACTTATGGCGATCATCCGCAATTTGCCCGATGAAGTCAACAGCGTACTGATCGTGGGGCATAACCCTGCTATTGAGATAACTGCTGACAGCCTCGGGCCTTCCGGATTCGGACACTTCCGCCCCGGCGAAGCGGCGATCTACGATTTTGACATCGAAGAATGGCGTGCAATTTCGCCCCGCAGCTGTACCGGCAACAAATTTTTATCCAAACCCGAATGATTTGCTTTATATATTAATGTATAGCAATAACTCCGGCAAAAAATTGTCGGACCAGTCCGACCAGTCTGACCAGTCCGACTTGTCCGACAAAATTGTATGCCGCAAGCTCCCCTCTCTATAACGCAAAAGATTGCGTGCACAGGTCGTGTTTTGCAAGCCGCACAGCGAGGGAGTGTACGACTGTACTCGACCGAGCGAGCAGTGCAGCAAGACACGAGATGAGCCGCAAGCTTTGCGTTATTTGGTTTTCTTTGACCAGGAATCTTTCAACGCTACAGTGCGGTTGAACACTGCCTTTTCTGCGGAACTATCCTTATCTTTGCAGAAATACCCCTGCCGCTCGAACTGCACTGTTTCGCCTACTTTCACTTCGTTGAGTGCCGGTTCCATAAATGCTTCCACTACTTTGAGCGAATCCTTATTGAGCTGGGTCAGATAGTCCACATCGCCTGCACCGGGTTCTTCCACAGTGAACAAACGGTCGTAAATTCTTGCTTCAAAGGGTATGGCGTGTTTGGCGGAAACCCAGTGGATGGTTCCTTTGACTTTTCTGCCGTCGGGAGCATTGCCGCCCCGGGTTTCGGGATCATAAGTTGCATGGATGGCAGTAATGTTGCCATTTTCATCTTTATCCACGCCGGTACAGGTAATGAAGTAACCGTAACGCAGACGCACTTCCTTGCCGGGAGCCAGACGGAAATAGCCCTTGACCGGTTCTTCCATAAAGTCGGCACGGTCGATGTAAAGCTCTTTGGCAAAAGGTACTTTGCGGGAACCGGCTTCCGGTTTTTCCGGATTGTTCACGGCGTCAAGCATATCCACAAAGTCGTCGTCGCAGTTGTCGATGATCACCTTCACGGGATCCAGCACCGCCATATAGCGGGAGGCTTCGGCGTTGAGTTCTTCCCGGACACAATGTTCAAAGAACGCCACATCGGTTGTGGCATTGAACTTGGTCACACCCACAAGTTCGCAGAATTTCCGGATCGCCTTGGGGGGGATCCCTCTCCGGCGTAAGCCCGAAACTGTGGGCATACGGGGGTCATCCCAACCGGCAACATGTTTATCCCGCACCAGTTCCAGCAGTTTACGCTTGCTCATTACTGTATAAGTGAGGTTCAAGCGGGAAAACTCGGTCTGCACCGGGGGATTGACCCAATCCAATGCTTGCAGCAGCCAGTCGTAGAAGGGCCGGTGGATCTCGAACTCCAACGTGCAGAAGCTGTGGGTGATCTTTTCGATGGCATCTTCCAGCGGATGAGCAAAGTCATACATGGGGTAGATGCACCATTTGTCGCCCTGCCGGTGATGGTGGGCGTGGCGGATACGGTAGATCGCCGGGTCACGCATGGTGATATTGGGCGATGCCATATCGATTTTTGCCCGGAGCACCATGGCCCCATCGGCAAATTCGCCATTTTTCATGCGTTCAAAAAGCTCAAGATTTTCTTCGATGGAACGATCTCTGCCGGGGGGATTTTTGCCCGGCACAGTCAGATTGCCTTTGTATTGCTCCCACTCTTCGGGCGAGAGGTCGCAAACATAAGCAAGACCTTTTTTGATCAGTTTAACTGCACATTCGTACATCTGATCGAAGTAATCGCTGGCAAAGTACATGTGTTCTTTCCAGTCAAAACCCAGCCATTTGATGTCTTCTTGAATACTTTCCACATATTCCACATCTTCTTTGGTGGGGTTGGTATCGTCCATGCGCAGATGGCAGACGCCGCCGAACTCTTCGGCAATGCCGAAGTCCAGACAGATCGCCTTCACATGCCCGATATGCAGATAGCCGTTGGGTTCCGGCGGGAAACGGGTTTCCACTCTGCCGCCGTGTTTACCGGCTGCCACATCGGCTTTGACCATTTCCCGGATAAAATTACTGCTGTTTACAGTTTCTTCTGCCATAAATTCAACCTTTCATGCTGCAATGATCTGTTCAGCGGTTGATGAAATCTTCCACATAGTTACGCAGGTTATCAATGGAAACGCGTTCCTGCTGCATGGTGTCACGGTCACGGACGGTCACGGCGTTGTCAGCAGCAGATTCAAAGTCGAAAGTCAGGCACAGCGGAGTACCGATTTCGTCCTGCCGGCGGTAACGCTTGCCGATGGAGCCGGTGACATCGTATTCGCAGCGGAAGTATTTGTTCATATCTTTGTAAAGTTTTTCCGCATTTTCGTTGAGCTTCTTGGAAAGCGGCAGCACTGCCAGCTGGATCGGAGCGACCAGCGGGGGCAGATGCAGCACGATTCTGACATCTTCATCCATACCTTCTTTCTGGGTGGCGGCGGTATCTTCGTCGTAGGCTTTGCCCAGAATAGCGAGCATGGTGCGGTCAAGACCGACAGAAGTTTCGATAACTGTGGGCATGACTTTGCGTTTGTTGTCGTGGTCGATATACTGCAAGTCGGTGCCGGAGAACTGGCTGTGCTGGGATATATCCCAGGTGCCCCGGTGGTGGACGCCTTCCAATTCGCCCCAGCCGAAGGGGAACTTGACTTCGATGTCGATGGCGGCTTTGGCGTAGTGAGCAAGTTTTTCGTGTTCGTAAATGCGGAAGAAATCGTCGGTGAACTTCAGCTTGTTCTTGTAGTAGTTGATCCGCTGTTCCTTCCAGTATTCAAACCATTCCATGCCCTCTTCGCCGTCGCAGAAGAATTCCATTTCCATCTGGGTAAATTCCCGGCTGCGGAAGGTGAAGTTGCGGGGGTTGATCTCGTTACGGAAAGCCTTACCGATCTGGGCGATACCGAAGGGCAGCTTCTGACGGGCACTGTTGCGAACCTGCTGGAAGTCCACAAAAATCGGCTGGCAGGTTTCGGCACGCAGATAAGCGGTATGTTCGTTGTCAAAGACCGGGCCCACATAGGTTTTCATCATCAAATTGAATTCCCGGGGTTCGGTCAGATTCTTGCTGCCGCAGTTGGGGCAAGTACTGGGGTCTTCCATCTGGTCGACGCGGTGACGGCTCTTGCAGTCTTTGCAGTCGGTCATAAGGTCGCTGAACTGATCAAGGTGACCGGAAGCTTTCCAGACGGTGGGGTGGCAGATGATGGTGCTGTCAAGGCCTTCGATGTTGTCACGGGTTTCCACCATTTCGTGCCACCAGAGGTTTTCGATGGCGCGCTTCATGCGGCAGCCGTAAGGTCCGTAATCCCAGAAACCGTTGAAGCCGCCGTATATTTCAGAACTGGGGAAGACAAAACCACGCCGTTTGCACAAAGAAACGATCTTTTCCATCAAAGCATTTTCTTTAATTTCGCTCATTTTACAATATCCTTTTTATACTAAAATGTTGATAAAAAAACAATAACGCTTTAATATAACACACTAAAGAGCTTTTGGCAACCCCTGCGGCATTGCTTTACGCAACAAAATGTGCTTTTTCGCTATTTTATAACTTGCATACAGCCCTTTTGAGTTATATATTTAATAAAAATTAGTTTATTTGAGGAATTTTTTAATATGAACACTCTTACCGTAGATCTTGGCGACAGAAGCTACCCCATCGTCTTGGGCAATACTGCCGATTGGATAGAACTTTTGTGCGAAAAACTTTCCGGCAGAACCGCCTTGATCGTTACCGACGAAAATGTGGATGCTGCCGGGCATTTGGAAAAGCTGGAAAAGGCTTTATCGGCAAATAATTACACTGATTTTCAAAGTTTGATCCTCCCCCCCGGCGAAGAACATAAGAGCCTTGCTACGGTGGAACTTATCGCCAAGGCAGCCGTGGCAGCCAAACTTGACCGGAAAAGCTGCTTGATCGCTCTTTCCGGTGGCGTGGTGGGCGATTTGACCGGCTTTGCGGCAGCGATCTACATGCGGGGCATTGAGTTTATCCAGCTGCCCACGACCCTGCTGGCGGCGGTGGATTCCAGCGTGGGGGGCAAAACCGGAGCGGACTTGCCGGAAGGCAAAAACCTTATCGGAGCATTTCACCAGCCGCAAATGGTTGCCCTTGATACAGATACACTTTCCACCCTGCCGGAAACCGAATACCGCAACGGCCTTGCCGAAGTGGTCAAGTACGGTATGATAATGGATAAAGATTTCTTTGCTTTGCTGCAAAATAATGTGGCAAAGCTCAACAGTTTTGATCCGGATTTTTACGCAAAAATCATCATCCGTTCCTGCGAATGTAAAGCCGAAGTGGTTGCCGGTGACGAGCGGGAACTGGGCCGCCGGGCGATCCTCAACTACGGGCATACCGTGGGTCACGCCGTGGAAAAACTCTCCAACTTTGCCTTGCCCCACGGCAGAGCAGTGGCGATCGGCATGGCGGCGGCAGTACGGCTGGCAGTGTTGATGGATTTGTGCAGTAAGGATGTGGAAACGATTCAAAACCAGCTGCTTACTGAACTCAAACTCCCCACCCGATTACCGGAAAATAGCGATGTAGATTCTATCGTGCAAGCCATGAAAAGCGATAAAAAGAATTCCGCAGGCGGTATAACCATGGTGCTGCCCACCGGTATTGGCGAGGTAAAAATCGTTAAAGGTGTGGATGAAGAACTCTTAAAGACCGTCCTGAAAGGTGTATTATGATCAGCGACCGGGATGCCTGCATAATCTTGAATATGATCTCCGGTATCGGCTACGCCCGGTACAAAGCTCTGGTACGCCGCTTCGGCTCACCGGCGGCAGTTCTGCGGGCAACGGCAGGAGAAATAGCTGAAGTCAAAGGCTTTGGCGGCAGCCTTGCCGACACCGTAGCCAATTGGCGGCAGGAGATAAACTACACAGCCGAAATTGAATTGGCGAACCGCTCCGGAGCAAGAATTTATACTATTGAAGACAGTGATTACCCCGAGGTTTTGCGGCAATTGGTCGATCCGCCGCTGGTGTTGTATGTAAGGGGCACTTTGCCGGATTTTACTTGCAACACCGTTTCCATAGTCGGCTCCCGCAAACTCTCCGCTTACGGCGACCGTATGGCAAAACAGTTTGCCGCCGATGCAGTTATGGCAAATTGGACAGTGGTATCCGGTTTGGCATTCGGCGTGGATGCTGCGGCACATAAAGCGGCGTTGGGTTCCGGCGGTATAACCGTAGGTGTATTGGGCGGCGGTTTATGCCGCATCCACCCGCAGGAACATATTCCGCTGGCGGCAGCGATCGTCAAAAACAACGGGGCATTGATCAGCGAATACCCGATGAATTTTCCGGTCAGCCGTCAATCCTTCCCCCGCCGCAACCGCATAGTAGCGGCATTATCTCAAGCTACGGTAGTGATCGAAGCCGGTGTGGAATCCGGAGCGTTGATCACTGCCCGCATGGCGTTGGAGCAAGGCAAAGCGGTCTTTGCCCTGCCCGGCAGAGTCGATGAACCACAGGCGGCGGGCTGCAATATGCTTATAAGAGATTGCGGAGCCAAACTGGTGACCGGCTTTCAGGATGTATTGAGCGATTTTGACTTTCTGCCGGGGCTTTCGCCGCAAGACGGCAGTGTAACAGTTCCGGCAGCCGCCGCTGAACCGCTGAAACTTTTCAACGAAGCCGAAGAAACCATCTACCACGATCTTTCGGTAAACGGCCCCGGCTCGCTGGATGACCTTGCGGTAAGAACCCGGCTCCCCGCCGGAGTGCTTGCCGGAACCCTGATGGCTATGGAAATAAGAGATCTGATCGTAAAATCACCCAACAATGTATATTCATTAAAATAAACGATATAAGAGGTAGACCATGTCCAACAACATTCCAGAACTTGATATGCAGCGAATTGCTGTACTCATCGACCTTGCCCTTTCCGAAGACCTTGCCGACCGGGGCGATACCACCAGTAAATCGGTGATCCCTGCCGATGCCAGAGCTTTCGGTGCACTCTATGCCAAAAGCGATTGCGTGCTGGCTGGCCTGGCAGTGGCAGAGGCGGTGTTCAAGAAACTCGATCCGGAGTGCGAATTCAAATATCTCCTCCACGACGGCGATAAATGCCCCGCCAAAACCGTGATCGCCGAAATCACCGGCAACGCCGTGGCAATGCTTACAGCCGAACGCACCGCACTGAACTTCATCCAGCGGCTCTGCGGAGTGGCAACTATGGCAAACGCCTACGCTGCCAGTGTTAAAGAGAGTTCCATGGAAGTATTGGATACCCGCAAAACCACTCCCGGCTGGCGGAATCTGGAAAAATACGCCGTAGCCGTGGGCGGAGCCTCCAACCACCGGATCGGACTTTTTGACCGCATCATGATCAAAGATAATCACCGGGAAATGGCAGGCATGGAAGGCCCCGGCGGCATCCTCCGCAGCGTGGAACGGGCAAGAGCGATGTATCCGGATCTGGAAATCGAAGTGGAAGTCGATACCCTTGAAGAGCTGGACGAAGCATTGCAGTCGGGCTGCGAATACATTCTTCTGGACAATATGCCCCCCCCCATGATGGCAGAAGCCGTAAAACGCAACAACGGCAAAGCCAAGCTGGAAGCCTCCGGCAACATCACCATCGAGCGATTGCCGGAGATCGCCGCCGTGGGCGTGGATTATGCCAGCAGTGGAGCGTTGACCCATTCGGTAAAATCTGCTGATATATCGCTGGATATCAAACCTTTGAAATGAGGTAAAATATGATTGCCAGACTGCAAGGAACATTGCTGGAAAGCTCCTACACCAACTGCATAATAGATGTGCACGGCGTGGGTTACGATGTGCAAATACCTTTATGTACATTCGATAAATTGCCCCGGGTGGGTGAAGAAACAGCATTGTGGATCTTTACGCAAGTAAGAGAAGATGCCATAACCCTCTTCGGCTTTGCCGAAAAGGACGAGAAAAAGCTCTTCGAAAATCTGCTGGATGTTTCGGGCATCGGTGGTAAACTGGCGTTGGCGATTTTAAGCGGCATGCCGCTGGGGAGCTTGTGCAATGCCATTGTCAATGGCGATGTAAAACTTTTGAGCAAGATAAGCGGCGTAGGCAAACGCACCGCCGAAAGACTGGTGGTGGATCTTCACGACAAGATCCCCAAACTGGGTTTGAGTTTTGCCGGAAGTTCCAACGCCAACGCAGTAGCCAAAGACGATCCACGCAGCGAAGCCGTAAACGATGCCTTGATGGCACTGGCACAACTGGGATTCAAAAGCGAACAAGCCAAAGAAAAAGTCAACGAGATCGCCGCCGGCCTTCCTCCGGAAGAGTGCAGCAGCGAAAATCTCCTGCGCTTGGCGCTCCAACAGCTCGCAGGCAGCCGATAGGCTTTTTTTGCGGCAAACAACGGTACCGCCGGGCTTGCCCCGCAATCAGGCGGCAAGTATTGTGCTGCTGTAAGGCGAACGCCTGCGAGCCTATGAATACTATGAATACTATGAATACTATACAGGCAAAGCCCGGCATAAAGCTCCCGACAGCAGTTTGGCGGCAAGAGCTGTCCGTAAAAATCCGTAAAAGTCCGTAAAAGTCCGTACTGCCGCCATCAACCGCACTGCCGGGCTTGCCCCGCAATCAGGCGGCATCCTCCTCCGCCGAAGGCTCCGGAGGACAAGCCCGCCGCCCACACAAACGCTTGCAACATGCCCACTGGCGGCAAGCATTGTCCGACCTGTCCGACCTGTCCGACCTGTCCGACAGTTCCCCGCACAGGCACAAAAAAACGCTCCCTCTTGCGAGAGAGCGTTTTTGATTCTATCGTAGTATCAGACTACTAAACTATCAGTAGGTGATCTGGTCGAAGAATTTGGGACCCTTGTCTTTGGTCACCAAATCAGCATCCTGACCATCTTTGATAACCAAACCGCCGACGTGGCCGCCGAGGTAACCAACATTCAGGTTGGTCGGGTGGTTGTTGTTAGCGGAACCGATACCCTTGTGGAGGTCCATCCAGGTGGCAGCACCGGGGTTGTCGCGACCGACGATCAAACGTTTCTTACCGATGGTATCATCGATCAAAATCAGGTTGTAGTAGGACATAGCGGTATCGCTGTAGTTAGCACTGTCGCTGGGGCACTTGTAGAGCTTTTCTTTGGCATCTGTGGTGATTTTCTTGAGGTTCATACCCATGAAACCACCGATGAGCAACTTATCGGGAGACTTATCGGGGTAAGTAACTTCAGTATCAGAAGCAGCAGTGATGTCATCAGCAGTGTCTTTGGTGGAGTTGGCAGCGGCACCGATACCGGGAGTGGCAACATAATCTTTGTTGACGCCGGAGTACATGAATTCGCCGAGGCCGATCTGCTTGAGTTTGCTCACGCAGTTGGCACTGCGGGCGCGTTCACGGGCTGCGGAGAGGGCGGGGAGCAGCATGGCAGCCAAAATCGCGATGATAGCGATTACCACGGTAAGTGCGGTCACCGGATACTTTTGCAATCACTTTTCCTGCTGCAAACGGAATATCTCTTTTTGCTGTTCTATCTC
>JAZMZK010000014.1:0-12036 GCA_045585955.1 Victivallaceae bacterium | reverse complement strand
TTGTATAAGTTCAACTCCTTCGTTCGCTCAAACAAGAACAATGCTTGAACGTTTGTTCGAAAAACTACCGAAGGGAGCTGAGCCGTTGCTGCATTCCGATCAGGGTTGGCAATATCAAATGAATGAGTATCGTAGAATGCTCAAAGCACACAATATTACTCAGAGCATGTCCAGAAAAGGGAATTGCCTGGATAATAGCGTAATGGAGAATTTCTTTGGAAGATTGAAAACAGAAATGTTCTTCGGTGAAACATTTGCTTCCGTTGAAGATTTCAAGCAAAAACTTGAAGAATATATTTGCTATTTCAACAATGAAAGAGTATCTTTAACATTAAAAGGAATGAGTCCGGTAAAATACCGAACCCATTCCACATAATTTAACCCGTCCAAATTTTTGGGGTCACATCATTATCGTTTCAGCAGGTGTTTTTATGTCGCTTCAGCGTAAAAAAAAAGGTGCGCCCGCAAGGAACGCACCTTTTTATATTCTGTAATGAAATTTATTTCATTACTTCGCCGAGCTTCTTGAAGAAGTCCATACGACGCTTGCAGTCCGCTTCTGCCTTGGCGAAGAGTTCTTCGGCGTTGGCAGGATTGGTCTTGGTCAAGCTGGCGTAACGGCGTTCGCCGCGGATGAAGTCCTGGAAGCTGCCGGTAGCTTCTTTGGTTTCCCACTTGAACGGAGCTTCGGCATTGGCCGGATTGTAGCGGTAGAGCGGCCAGTAACCGGCTTCCACAGCCTTTTTCGCTTCGTTCTGGCTCATGCGCATATCGCCCTTGATACCGTGGGCAATACAGGGAGCGTAGGCCAGAATGATGGACGGACCATTGTAAGCTTCAGCTTCTTTGATAGCGGTCAAAGCCTGCTGGCGGTTGGCACCCATACAGATGCTTGCCACATAGACATTGCCGTAGCTCATGCACATAAAGCCCAGATTCTTCTTGGTCTGTTCCATACCGGCGTTGGCAAAGAGAGCCACTGCACCGATCGG
Organism: Victivallaceae bacterium; assembly: GCA_045585955.1. Classification (GTDB taxonomy): domain Bacteria; phylum Verrucomicrobiota; class Lentisphaeria; order Victivallales; family Victivallaceae; genus SIG78. Next base: position 11,044 of record JAZMZK010000014.1, on the reverse strand, counting down.
GGTGGACTTGGAAGCCTGACCGCCGGTGTTGGAGTACACTTCGGTATCCAATACCAGGATATTCACATTGCGCTTCTGGGCAACAACGTGGTCCAGACCGCCGTAACCGATATCGTAGGCCCAGCCGTCACCGCCGAAGATCCACAAGCTCTTGTCCACGAAGTAGTCGGCAAGTTCTGCGATCTTGGTAAGGATGGCTTTGCCTTCCGGGCAGGCGGCAGATTCAATAGCTGCGGGCAATGCGGCCTTGATGGCATCCTGATTGGCGATAGCTTCGGCATCGGTGCTGTTCCAAAGTTCGATACCCTTGGCGAGCAGAGCTTTGATTTCGCACTTGCAGTCACCGGCTTTTTCCAACAGAGCTTCCACATTGTTGCGCAGCTGGGCGCGGTTGGTATCAATAGCCATACGCATACCGTAGCCGTATTCAGCGTTGTCTTCAAACAAGCTGTTGGCCCATGCAGGACCACGACCGGCCTTGTCTTTGCAGTAGGGCAAGCTGGGGAAGCTGCCGCCGTAGATGGAGGAGCAGCCGGTAGCATTGGCAACCACCATGCGGTTACCGAAGAGCTGGCTTACCAGTTTGACATAGGGTGTTTCGCCGCAACCGGCACAAGCACCGCTGAATTCAAAGTAGGGCTTCAGGAACTGCGAACCCTTGACGGTATCAGTGCTGACACCACCGGTGACATTGTCGGGCAGGGCTTCGAAGAACTTTTCGTTTTCGTTCTGACCGGCAGCGCGTTCGGCAGCCAGCGGGCTGAAGGAGAGAGCCTTTTCCTTGGCAGGACAGGTTTCAATACAGACACCGCAACCGGTACAGTCTTCCACATAGACCTGCATGCGATAGACCAGACCGGGTTCTTTCACGCCCTTGGGCGCGACGGTTTCAAAGGTAGCGGGCTTACCAGCCAGATCGCTTTCTTTGACCAGCTTGGCACGGATGGCAGCGTGGGGGCAAGCCATAACGCACTGGTTGCACTGGATACATTTTGCAGAATCCCATTTCGGTACGCTGGGAGCGATACCGCGTTTTTCCAAAGCACTGGTGCCGGTGGGCATGGAGCCGTCGAAGCTCATGGCAGAAACCGGGATGCTGTCGCCCTGCAAGTGCAGGATCGGCTTCATCAGTTTGGTGGCAAAATCACCGGCATCGTCGGCGATCAGTTTGGGTGCTACATAGCTTTCGGTAATAGCAGCAGGAATGGCGATTTCAGCCAGACCTTCCAAAGCCATATCCACGCACTTGATGTTCTGGGCAACGATTTCGTCGCCCTTCTTCTTGAATTTCTTTTCGATCGCCTTCTTGATGTGACCAATGGCTTCTTCGGCCGGAATGATGGCGGCAAGTTTGAAGAAGCAGGTCTGCATGATGGTCGATACATACTTGGCGCTGCCGACTTCCAAAGCAGTCTTCAATGCGTCGATGGCATAAACCTTGATCTTCTTGGCGATGATAACTTCCTGCATTTCCTTGGTGAAGGAAGCGAAAACTTCATCAGCTTTCTTGGAAGTGTTAATGAGGAAGGTACCATTTTCTTTGATACCCGCAAGCATGTCATAACGGCCCACATAGGCTTCGTTGTGGCAAGCTACAAAGTCGGGAGCGGTGATGAGATAAGGAGATTTGATTTCCACATCGCCGAAACGCAGGTGCGAAACGGTCACGCCGCCGGACTTCTTGCTGTCGTAGGAGAAATAAGCCTGAACATATTTGTCGGTGTTGTCGCCGATGATCTTGATGGAGTTCTTGTTGCTGCCGACGGTACCGTCGCCGCCCAGACCCCAGAACATGCAAGCGGTGGAACCGGCAGGTTCGGTGACCAGCTGTTCATCGATGGCAAGCGAAAGATTGCTCTTGTCGTCGTTGATACCCACGGTGAAGTTGTGGGTGCATTTGCCGGCAAGATGCTTGTAGATGGCGTTGACCATGCTGGGAGTGAACTCTTTGCTGGCAAGACCGTAGCGGCCGCCGATGATCTTGATGCCGGTGGTTGCCAATGCAGCCTGAACATCCAGGAACAACGGTTCGCCGAGGCAGCCGGGTTCTTTGCAGCGGTCGATGACCGCAATGCGTTTGACACTCTTGGGCAGAGCATTGACCAAAGCAGCAGCGTCGAAGGGTCGATACAGACGCACCTTGACCAACCCCAGCTTGCTGCCGCGGGCGTTCAGGTAGTTGATGGTTTCTTCGATAGTTTCGCAAGCGGAACCCATGGCAACGATCACATCTTCGGCATCTTCGGCACCGACATAATCGAACAGGTGGTAGCTGCGGCCGGTGGCCTTGGCAACAACATCCATGTATTTCTGGACGATGGCGGGCAGTGCGGCATATTCGTTGTTGGTGGTTTCACGACCCTGGAAGTAGACGTCAGGGTTCTGGGCAGCCATTTTTGCGTAAGGTGCTTCCGGACGCAGAGCGCGGTTGCGGAAGCGTTCCACAAACTTCATATCCAGCATGGACTTCATATCAGCATAGTCCAACAGCTCGATCTTCTGGATTTCGTGAGAAGTTCGGAAACCGTCGAAGAAAGCCAGGAACGGTACTTCGCTTTCCAGCGTGGCCAAGTGGGCAACGATGGCAAGGTCGTGGGTTTCCTGGATAGAAGCGGCACTGGTCATGGCATAACCGGTGGAACGGCAGCTCATAACGTCGGAGTGGTCGCCGAAGATCGACAAGGATTGAGCAGCGAGGGCACGGGCAGATACATGGAAGACGGTCGGGAGCATTTCACCAGCGATCTTGTACATGTTGGGAACCATCAGCAGCAAACCCTGGCTGGCGGTAAAAGTAGTGGTCAAAGCACCGGCACTCAAGCTGCCGTGTACTGCACCGGCTGCACCGGCTTCGGACTGCATTTCTGCGATTTCGACCACCTGGCCGAACATGTTCTTCAGACCCTGGCTTGCCCAGGTGTCGGCGTACTCACCCATCGTCGAGGACGGGGTGATCGGGTAGATCGCGGCTGCTTCGCTGAATGCGTAAGCTACATACGCTGCGGCGTAGTTACCGTCGATCGTCTGCATGACTTTACCCATTGAAAACCTCCAATGTTTGTTTAATGGTTGAATGGTTGAAAAAAACTTATCCATACCGGAAAATCCATGATCTGCCGGCAGTATACAATTAAATTTATATAATATACTCTATAAAAAGAATTTTTCAACCATTTTGACAATAAAAAATCGCTCCCGGATGATTTTTTTTTGATCCGGAAGCGACAAAAAATGTTTTTATTTCAAAACAATTGTTTTTACAGCACAGCAACTCCGTTTTTGATTGCCTGACCGAGAGTTTCAATGGAGTAATCTTCCATATCCAGCACAAGGTCGCCGATGGTCACGCCAATGGTGCCTTCCACCTGCGGGCGGGAGCTGAATGTTGCATCGATATCCACTTTTTCAGCCAGACCGTTGGCTTTGACAAAACCCACCAGACCTGCCAATAACTGCTGACCCTTGCAATCCTTTTGCTGGGTGCAAATAGTTACGCAAATCGGCAGCTTCTTTTCTGCGCTTCCGCAGAGCACATTCTGGCGGGCATCAAAAATCTGACCACGGTTTTGATAACGGGTGTGCAAGGCTTCGTGGGCTTCGTGGCTGCCGGGTTTGCCGCCGTAATTTTCTTCGTAGCACTGGGCAACCAGGAAGTTATCCTGCGACTTCTGCAAGCGGCGGGTCTTATCTGCCGAGTAAAGCCCGGCTGCACGCTGCTGACGGAAGTTGGGCGTGGTGTTGATAGGCTGACCTCCGCCGGCAATACAGCCGCCGGGGCAGGACATTACTTCCACAAACTGGTAATCAACTTCACCAGCCTTGATCTTTTCAATAAGTTTGCGGGCGGCAGAAAGGGTGTGTACCACTGCTACTTTCACCTCTTTGCCGGCAACATTGTAAGTAGCTTCACGCAGGTAATCCATACCCCGGACTTCTTTGAAATCCACCTTTTGCAGCGGTTGACCTTCGAGTTTTTCAACGGCATAACGCAAAGCTGCTTCCATGACCCCGCCGGTTGCACCGAAAATCACACCGCCACCGGTGGAGAACCCCAGCGGCATGTCAAATGCTTCTTCCGGGAGCTGCATCATGTTGATACCCATGGATTTGATCATTTGTGCCAAGCCGACAGTGCTGATCACATGGTCAACATCGGGTCTGCCTTCACGCTTGAATTTATCCAACTTTGCTTCAAACTTCTTTGCCACGCAAGGCATGATGGATACGATCACCAGATTTTCCGGCTTGATACCCAGTTTGGCGGGCAATGTCTGACGGGCAACTGCACCGAAAATCTGCTGCGGAGAACGGGTGCTGGAGAGATTCGGCAGCAGTTCCGGGTAGTAGATTTCTGCAAACTTCACCCACGCCGGGCAGCAGCTGGTGAACATCGGCAGTTTGCCGCCATTTTGGATGCGGTCCAAAAGTTCAGTGGCCTCTTCAAAAATAGTCATATCTGCCGAAAAACAGGTGTCATAAACATAATCAAAGCCCATAAGTTTGAGGGCAGAGATCATGCGGCCTTCCACATTTTCGCCGATCTTGCAGCCGAAGTATTCGCCCAAAGCTACCCGCACTGCCGGAGCGATTTGAGCGATCACCACCTTCTCCGGATCGTTCAACGCTGCCCAGACTTTGTCGTAGTCCGGTTTGGGAACGATGGCGCCGGTGGGGCAGACTGCCGCACACTGACCGCAGTTTACACATTCCACTTCGTTGAGGTTTTTGTCAAAAGCCGGAGCAACTCTGGCCTTGGCGCCACGGAACGCAAAGTCGATGGCGCCAACGCTCTGGACTTCGGAGCAGACTCGCACGCAGTCACCGCACAGCACACATTTGTTGGGATCGCGAACGATGGAGTCGCTGGAGTCGTCGATGGGCAGGGTTTTTTCTGTTTGCTTATAGCGGATCTCGTTTACACCCAAACGACGGGCAATATCCTGCAAATTGCAGTTGTTGCTGCGGGCGCAACTGGGGCACTCGCGCTTGTGATTGGCAAGCAGCAGTTCAATATTGATTTTGCGCATATTCCGCAACTGGGCGGTTTCGGTCTTGATGACCATACCGGCACGGGGCGCAGTAGAACAGGCGGCTGTTACACCCTTGCCCACGATCTCTACCAGGCAAAGCCGGCAAGCTCCATAAATAGAAAGCTCTGAGTGATAGCAGAAAGTCGGCAGGTCGATACCCGCTTTGCGAATGACTTCAAGCAAGTTGCGCTCGCCTTCGATGGCAACTTCTATATTGTTTACTGTAATTGTATTGGGTTTGTTTTCCATTTATATACTCTCCGTAAAATTAAAGACCCGTGATCGCATCGAATTTGCAAGTGGCTTTGCAAGCACCGCATTTGATACATTTATCCACATCGATTACATGGGGCTGTTTGACTGTTCCGCTGATTGCATTGACCGGGCACTTGCGGGCGCAAGCTGTACAGCCTTTGCATTTTTCTGCCACGATTTCAGGTTTGGCAAGGGCTTTGCACTCACCGGTGGGGCAGGTTTTGCGGATAACATGATCTTCGTATTCTTTCCGGAAATATTTCAAAGTGGAAAGTACCGGATTAGGCGCTGTTTTGCCCAATCCGCAAAGGCTGCCGAGTTCTACTGCTGCGGCGGTCTGTTCCAAAAGTTCCAGCGTTTCCATGGTAGCTCTGCCTTCGATGATATCATCCAACAGCGCCAGCATCTGCTTGGTTCCTTCGCGGCAGGGAACGCATTTGCCGCAGGATTCATTCTGGATAAACTGCATGAAGAACCGGGCGATCTTGACGATACAAGTCTGCTTGTTCATCACTACCAAACCGCCGGAACCGACCATGGCGCCCACTTCGGGCAGACTGTCAAAGTCAATGGGCAGATCAAGCATTTCGGGGATCAGACAGCCGCCGGAAGGTCCGCCGATCTGTACAGCCTTAAAGTCTTCGTTGGTGATATTGCCATCGTTATCGGTAACACCGCCGCCGATGTTGTAGACGATTTCGCGCAAAGTTGTGCCGAAAGGTACTTCGATCAACCCGGTATTGGCAACATGACCGGAGAGGGCAAAGGTTTTGGTGCCGGGGGATTTGGCTGTACCCACCGAACGGTAGAATTCTGCACCTTCACGGAAGATGATCGGCAGCGAAGCGAGTGTTTCCACATTGTTGATGATCGTAGGCTTACCCCACAGTCCTGATACACTGGTACGGGGCGATTTGGGCCGCGGCATGCCACGGCGGCCTTCGATGGAAGCGATCAATGCTGTACCTTCGCCGCAGACAAATGCACCGGCGCCCTCCATGATATGTACCCGGAAGCTGAAGTTTGTACCAAAAATATTGTCGCCAAGGATACCGGCTTTTTCGGCATCTGCCACTGCATGACGCATTCTCTGCACTGCCAGCGGGTATTCGGCGCGCACATATACATAACCTTCATCGGCGCCGATACCTTTGGCGCCGATCATCATGCCTTCGATCACCGAATGGGGGTTGCCTTCCATGACCGAACGGTCCATGAATGCACCGGGGTCGCCTTCGTCACCGTTGCAGATGATATATTTTTTATCGTTTTTGCTGCTCAATGCCGCCAGCCATTTTTTGCCGGTGGGGAAACCCGCACCGCCACGACCGCGCAAGCCGGAATCAATGGCGCACTGGCAGACTTCTTCGGGAGTCATTTCCTGAACTGCTTTGCGGGCGCCTTCGTAACCGCCCCGGGCAATGTATTCAGCAATATTTTCCGGTTCGATCATACAGTTTTTCATAACCATCCGGTGCTGACGGTTCTGGAACGGAATCTCTGCATTGCCTTTGCAGTGTTCGCCGGTCGTCGGGTTGCAGTAGAGCAATTCTTCGATGATTTCGCCATTTTTGAGGGTCTTTTCCACAATGGCAGGTACATCGGTAACTTTTACTTTGGTGTAAAGAATATGTTCCGGTTCAATGTGCATCAAAGGACCCTGCTGGCAGAACCCCTGACAGCCGGATTTTGATACATACACCGCATTATCGTGTTTGTGGCCTTCTTCGCTTTTGATTTCCACAACCACATCCATATTGGCATTTTTCAGCGCTTCCACCAAGGCGTCACGCACTTTCAAAGCACCATTTGCCACGCAGCCGGTTCCGCCGCAAAGCACGATCCGGCGGGCGAGTTTGCCGGTTGCCTCTTTGTAGTTATCGGCAATTTTCTTGAGATCGATATTCATATTAGAAAAAATCCTTGCAGTTTATATTTTTTATTGCTGTTCAGCTGCATCGTTTTTGGCCATTTCGTCAACCAGAGTCACAGCCTGTTCGGGCTGTACCTGACCGTAGACTTCACCATCAACGACCATTACCGGTGCCAAACCGCAAGCGCCAAGGCAGCTTACTGTTTCCACGGTAAACGCAAAGTCATCGGTAGTGGTTTTGCCGTCGGTCAGCTTCAGGTGGTCACGCAAGGCATTGAGGATTCCATGGGATTTCTTTACATGACAAGCTGTACCATCGCAAAGCCGGATGATATGTTTGCCTTTGGGTTCAAGCGAAAAATGAGCGTAAAAAGTTGCTACACCATAAACTTTTGCCGGAGGTACACCGATACTGGTCGCTACATAACTGATCACTTCTTTGGAAAGACACTTGTAGACATCCTGGGTTTCCTGAAGAATGGGAATCAGTTTGGCTGCACTGTAGTTGTGCTTTTGGAGAATTCGGTTGACTTCGGCGAAATGGTCGATCATCGCTTGAGTCTTTTCCATAGATTCTTGCATGTTTTTTCCTTTGTTTAGTTTTTCGATATTTCAATGGTACTTTGTTATTTTGTCAGATATCCGGTGAATTATCCCATAATTTACCGGAGAGTTTAACAGATAACTCCGCCAGGTCGCCTGCCATATTGACCCGCTGCTGGACTATATCCGGCGGCAGTGATAATGGTGTGTTGGTGAAATTCCAAATGGCTTTCAAACCTGCTTTAACTATATTATCTGCTGCTTTCTGTGCATATTCACATGGTACACTCAATATGGCAATCTTCACTTGCATTGCTTCGGCAAGTTCATGCAGCTGGTCAATGTGATAGACCGGTTTTGCGTGAACAGCCGTTCCGACTTTTTCCGGGGCGTTATCAAATGCTGCAACGATGTTGAAGCGGTATTCAACAAAACCTTTATACCCGAGAAGGGCGGTTCCCAAGTTGCCTGCCCCCACCAGAAAGACCGGTGTTTCGTCGTTCCAGCCCAGAAAGTTCTCGATTCCGGCAATCAAACTCTGTACACTGTAACCCACACCCGGTGAACCCGGACTGGAGGCCAGCTCAAGATCTTTGCGGACGATTATCGGTTCAAGACCCAGTTTTTGTGCAAGGTGGGTGGTAGAAACCATCTGCTGCTGTTGATCACGCAGCAATTTGAGTTCATGTAAATAAGACGGAAGCCGCTTGACGGATGGTAATTTCGGAACTTTCCGGTTGTCGTTCATGCTTCCTCCTGTTTATACTATTAATAAGACAAAGATCCGCAGTATACAAACTGCATATTGGATAATATAGCACACCTTATATTATAATTCAATATTTTTTTATCCAATATCAGAAAAATATTTACCGTTCAGGTTTTACTTCCGGTCAAATATTGCTTTCGGGTTGGAAACATTCTTCGAGAAATTTTTGTGACTCACTCCGGTACTTGACCAGCAGGGCATCGACCTTGGTGTAGTCGATGGGTGTTTGCATTATCTTGCAGGCTTTTTGATCATTGTACTCATCGATTACCCGGTCGGAAAGTCCCAGTTTTTGCAGCAATTCTCCGATCCTGACAAACCGTTCTTTCCGATGCGACGGTAAAACTATAAATTGCCTTTTGAAGATTATGGAAAAGCAGACCCCGTGAAAACTGTCAGTCACTACCCCGGCGGCATTGTGAAGTGTCGAAAGAAACTCTTCAACCGGCGGTTGTTGTGCTGATTTTATGAAACTTAAAAAGGGCGATTTCCGCCCGATGAACAACGCCGGATTTTTCAATTTTTTGGATAACTTTTTCAATATCTTGCTTTGATAGGATGCTTGAGCAAGAAAGAATCCGCATACGCAACTTTTATTCAGTTCCGGATCGACAAATTTTTCATAGATCTGCGGATCCGCAAGCAGGGTAGGGTCAAGCACGCTTACTGCGTTGTTGCATTGGAATCTTTTGCACAGTGTGACCGCTCCCGTTTCGCGGACTGAAATTTTGTCAAAGTCTGCAAGTGCTTCGGTGATGATTTTTTCCTGCTCGGCGGTTACCGGCAGTTCATTGACTCCGAAGCTCGCCGCATAAGCATATTTGCGGATACCGGAGAGTTCGCCATAAAGGAAGTAATCTTTGAGGCTTTCTTTGATTATTCTGGGGTTCCAAACCTGATCGCTGCCCACAACTGCATCGGTTACCGGCTGATCCGGTACAAGCACATTGGCCAAACAATCCTGAAGGGTGCTTTTTTCAGCAGTAAGCATCTTCAAATTGGCTTGTGAAAACTTTACGAACCGTTCCATTTCCGGAGTCCCTGTGTTCTTGCTGAAGATTGTGGGGACAAGGTCAATGATCCCGACTTCATCCTGCGGAGCAACAAGCTTTGTCAAAGTTGAATAAAGAGCAAAACATTGCAGCACTGCTCCATAGCTTGCTGCGTGATGAAAGGTAAGTATACCGATTTTTCTTTTACTGTCAACCATACCCCAAATACAATCTGTTAAAATTTTTCTCTGTCGAGCATTTTCAGGCGTTTGGCAATCACATAACTGCCGATATTGTCACCCGCAACATTACAGGCGGTTTCAAACATATCCAATATGGGATTGATGCCCAGAGCCAGAGCTACGATAATGCCGGTCTGTTCCGGAGTAAGGTGCAAGCCTTCCAATATCAGAAAGAGCAGAAAGATACTGCCGCCGGGTACTCCTCCGGCGCCAATGGAGGCAAAGACCACGCAAAGGATCATCAGCAAGATTTGCTGTATGGTCATTTCGATACCGAACATGTTGCAAGCTAAAACGGCAAATACCGGCAGATGTACGCAAACTCCATCCATATTTACCGTAGCGCCCAGCGACAAAGTAAAGCTGGAGAGTTCCCGCCGGATCTTGAGCTTATCCAGACAAGTCCGCAGCGATACCGGCAGCGTTGCCGCGCTGGAACGGGTGACAAATGCCGTCAGGATCGGCTCCCGGAGTTTCCATAAAATAGGGTAGGGGTTGACCCGGCAGAAGATAAGAATAAAGAGCGGGTAACAGATAAAGATCATTGCAAGTATGCAAATTATAACGCAGCCCGCCACTTGCACATAAGACTTGAAAAGTCCGCTGCCGAAAGTTGCAAAGCAACAGCAAGTCAAGGCAAAAACGCCGATGGGGAAGTAGAACATGATCCATTCAACGATTTTGGCAACTGCCTTTTGACAGGCGTCGATAACATCCAGCATCAGCTGAATGGTTTTGCCGGTATGTTCATCTTTAGCTGTATCCATAACCACTCTGGCTGCCAGTCCGAACATGATGGCAAAAACGATCACCGGCAGAAAGTTCCCTTCTGCCAAAGATTTAAATGGATTGGCGAACAAACTGTAAAGCAAATTGATAAATGGATTGCCCAGTTGACTGCTGCTTGCCTGCATGGTTTGGGCTTGAGTAAGCAATTCAGCGGATACTGTGCTGAATTGCATATCGGGATCAAAAAGAAAAGCTCCGGCAGTTCCGAAAAATGCTGCATAGACAGAGGTGCCCACATACCAGCAGACCACCCCCATACCCATTCTGCCAAAAGTGGATGTCGGTAAACTGGCTGCCCCATAAATAAGCGAAAAAAAGATGATTGGTATGACGATCATTTTCAGCATATTGATCAATATACCGCCCAATGGCGAGAGTATTTCAATAACTGTTTTGGCTGATTCGCCGTTATAGAGCAGCAAGCCCACGATGCAACCGGCAATGAACCCGGCAAGATTCCAGTAAATAAGCGGGATCCGCCGTAATCTGCGAAATAACATATCAATATTCCTTTTTTTGGGCTCTGTTCCAAATAAGGGTCGGTACTTGAG